>DASTTD010000221.1:0-4554 GCA_035760325.1 Gemmatimonadaceae bacterium | reverse complement strand
CGCAGCGGTTGTGCTGGCGCACGCCGAACTTCGGCTTCCGCTTGCTCTTCTCCACCATGGCCTTTCTCGCCATTACCCGTCTCTCTTTCTTGAAATTGGTCCGCAGTCCGTGTCGTTGAACACCTTCTGCTACTGATTCGTGATGATCGGCTTGTCATCACCCTTGAACGGCATTCCGAGCTCGCGCAGGAGCGCGAACGCCTGGTTGTCCTTGTTCGTGGTGGTGACAAACGTGATGTCCATGCCGTGGATCTGCTCCACCTGGTCGTAATTGATCTCCGGGAAGATCATCTGCTCCTTGACGCCCATCGTATAGTTGCCACGTCCGTCGAAGGAGCGGGTGTTCAGCCCCCGGAAGTCACGGATCCGCGGAATCGCGATCGTGACGAACCGGTCCAGGAATTCCCACATCCGCGCGCCGCGCAGCGTGACCGCGGCGCCGATCTCCTGCCCTTCCCTGAGCCCGAAGTTGGCAATGGATTTCTTTGCCTTCTTCTTCACCGGACGCTGGCCGGTGATGATGCCGAGCTCGCTCACGACCGTGTCGAGGATCTTGGCGTTCTTGATCGCCTCGCCCACTCCACAGTTGATCACGATCTTCTCGAGCGTCGGGATCTGGTGCACGTTGCTGAAGCCGAACTGCGACTTCAGGCGCTCGCGCACGGTGTTCTCGAAGTACGTCCGGAGCCGCGGCGGCGGGGCTGGAAGGTCCTTCCCCGTGTGCTCGATCTGGACGTGCTCCTGAACCTCGCGCTTCTTCGCCTGCTTCTTCTCTTTGGTTGCCATTTATGCGTTCCTCGGCTCAGCGCACGCGGGGGATCGGCTCCCCGTGCTTGACGCTGACGCGCTCCTTGGTTCTCCGCCGCTCGACCTTCGACGTCTCGGCGTCGAAGCGCGCCTTCGTTCTCGTTGGCTCGCCCGACTTGGGGTCGAGCAGCATCACGTTCGAGGAGTGCACGGGGGCGGGGGCCTCTCTGATTCCCGATTGCTCTTCGGCCGTCCGCGCCTTGCGATGCATCTTCACGATGTTCACGCCCTCGACGACAACGCGCCCGGTCTGAAGGTTGATGCGGATGATCTTCCCTTCCTTGCCCTTGTCCTCGCCGCGCATCACCCGGACGGTGTCGCCCTTGGATACGTGAAGCCTGAGGCGCTTGGCGTTTTCCGCATGCCGCGCGCTCAGCCGCGTCTTGGCGGTCTTTCTGTGCTTCAGAGTTCTCACTTTACAAAACCTCCGGGGCCAGCGAGACGATCTTCATGTACTTCTTCTCGCGGAGCTCTCGCGCCACGGGTCCGAAGATACGCGTCGCCCTCGGCTCGCCCGCGTCGTTGATGATCACGACCGCGTTCTCGTCGAAGCGGATGTATGAGCCGTCCTTGCGGCGGGTCTCCTTGGCGGTGCGCACCACCACTGCGCGCGCAACGTCCGACTTCTTGACGGTGCCATTAGGGAGCGCGTTCTTCACGGCGACGATGACGACGTCGCCCAGCGTGGCGTAGCGCCGGCGGGTTCCGCCGAGCACGCGGATCACGAGCGCCGTCTTCGCGCCCGAGTTGTCCGCTACCTTGACCACCGATTCCTGCTGGATCACCGGTCTTCTCCGTTAACGTGCACGTTCTATGATTTCGACCACGCGCCACCGCTTGTCCTTCGACAGCGGCCGGGTCTCCATGATGCGGACGGTATCGCCCGTCTTGGCCTCGTTCTGCTCGTCGTGAGCTTTCAGCTTTTTCGTGCGGCGTACCATCTTCCCGTAAACGGGGTGCTGCACGCGACGCTCGATCGAGACCACGACGGTCTTCATCATCTTGTCGCTCACGACCATCCCCACCCGCGTCTTGCGCGCGGTCCGGACGACCGGCTCTCCCTTCGACAATTCAGCCATTCCCTTTAAGCCCTCTTACTCGTCTGCTTGCGGTTGGTCGCGGTTGCGCTCTTGCGGCCGCGTCGTCCCGTCACATTTCTCGCCTTCACGCGCTTCGGCTCTGCCGCCTCGGCGATTCCAATGATCTTCTCGCGCAGGACCGTCTGGAGCCGCGCGATGTCGCGTCGGATCACACGGAGTCTGAGCGGATCCTCGAGCGTGCGCGTCCCGGACGCCAGGCGCAGGTTGAACCGCTCCCGCTCCAACTCGGCGATGCGGGCGTTGATATCGGCTTCGCTCATCTCCCGGATTTCCTTAGCCTGCATCGGTGTGCGCCTCTTCACGGACCACGAATTTCGTCTTCACCCCAATTTTTGCCGCAGCGAGGGCCATAGCCTTCTTGGCGATCTCCGGCGTTACACCCTCCAGCTCGAACAGCACTCTGCCGGGCTTAACCACGGCCACCCAGCCTTCGGGCGAGCCCTTACCCTTTCCCATCCGGGTCTCCGCCGGCTTCTTCGTGATCGGCTTGTCGGGAAAAATCCTGATCCAGACTTTGCCGCCGCGCTTGATGTGCCGCGTCAGTGCGACACGTGCCGCCTCGATCTGCCGGTTGGAAACCCAGCCGGGCTCCATCGCCTTGAGGCCGTAGTGACCGAACGACACTTCGTTGCCACGCGTTGCCAGGCCTTTGGTCCGGCCCTTGAACATCTTGCGGAACTTGACCCGCTTCGGACTCAGCATCGCTAAGGTCTCCTAGACGCCGGTCGAGTAGGTCTTGCCGCGACGATCTTCCACGATCTCGCCCTTGAAGATCCAGACCTTCACTCCGATGGTGCCGAAGGTGGTCTTCGCGGTCGAAGTCGCATAATCGATGTCCGCGCGCAGCGTGTGCAGAGGTACGCGACCTTCATGATATCCCTCCACGCGCGCGATCTCGGCGCCGCCCAGACGTCCGCCGCACTTGATCTTGATTCCGCCCGCTCCCATCCGCATGGCGCTTTGAACAGCGCGCTTCATCGCCCTGCGGAAGGAGATGCGCTGCGCGAGCTGGTTGGCGATGTTGTCGGCGACGAGCTGTGCATCGAGCTCGGGACGCTTGATCTCTTCGACGTTGATTCCGACTTCCTTGCCGCTGAGCCTGGTGAGCTCGTCGCGCAGCTGGTCGACTTCAGCGCCTTTCTTTCCGATCACGACCCCCGGACGTCCGGTGTGGATGGTCACGACGACCTTGCCCGGCTTCCGCTCGATGCGGATGTCGGCAATGGCGGCGTGGCCGAGCCGCGCCTTGAGGTACTTCCTGAGCAGCTCGTCCTCACGGAGAAGCGCGGGGAAGTCGCGGTTCGCGTACCACTGGGATCTCCAGGTCTTGGAGATTCCCAGACGGAAGCCGATCGGATGTGTTTTCTGACCCATTAGCGTTTACCCCTCGAGGAGCCTGAAGTCTGTGCGGTCGAGCCCTGGGACGTTCGTGCGGAGCGCCTGGCTTCGCGCGCTTCCAGAATGATCTCGACGTGGCTCGTTCTCTTTCTGATCGGCGTGGCGCGGCCCTGCGCGGCGGGCATGAAGCGCCGGAGCGCCGGACCTTCGTTCACGATCGCTGTCTTGATGTAGAGCGTGTCCACATCGATCGACTCGTCGCTCTCTCTCGCCTTGAATTCCGCGTTCGCGACGGCCGAGTTGAGCACTTTCTCTATCTGCTTGGCCGCGTGCTTCTTGGAGAAGCGGAGCAGGCCAAGCGCCTCGTTTACGTCCTTGCCGCGGATCTGGTCGATCACCAGCCGCATCTTGTAGGGCGACTGGCGAGCGGTCCGCTGAATCGCGCTCGAGACGCCCTTCCTCTCGGCCGCGTGCCGCTCGGCCCGTAATCTCGATCTTTCGCTCATCGAACCGGCGCCGTGCCCTTGGCGGGCGTCGAAGTCGGAACTCCGCCGGCCTTTTTGTCGGTCGGCTTGCCCGCGCCCGTGTGGCCGCGGAACAGCCGCGTCGGCGCGAATTCGCCGAGCTTGTGCCCGACCATGTTCTCGGTGATGTAGACCGGGATGAACTTGTTTCCGTTGTGAACGGCGAAGGTGTGACCGACGAAGTCTGGAACGATCGTGCTCGATCTGCCCCACGTCTTGATCACACGCTTCTCGTTCCTGCTGTTCATGGCTGTCACTTTCGTCATCAGCGCATCCTGAACGTACGGGCCTTTTTTAACGCTTCTTGCCATATCCGATTCTCTGAGTTGGTTACTGCGTTGCCTTGCCGCGCTTCCGTCCGCGGACGATGAGGCGCTGCGATGGCTTCTTCTTGTTACGCGTCTTGACGCCTTCCTTCTTGCCCCACGGGCTCACCACGTTGCGGCCGCCGCGCGTACGTCCACCGTGCGGGTGATCGACAGGGTTCATGACTTCACCACGAACCTTCGGACGCTTTCCCATCCAGCGGCTGTGACCAGCCTTTCCGTGTGACACGAGCTCGTGCTCGGCGTTCCCGACCGTGCCGACGGTTCCGAGGCAGTTGCCATGAACGAGACGCATCTCGGTGGAGGCCATTCGGAGCGTGACGTACTCTCCCTCCTTGGCGACGACCTCGAGCGCGGTTCCGGCGGAGCGCGCCATCTTGCCACCCGCACCTGGCTTGAGCTCGACGTTGTGCACGTCGGTGCCGAGCGGGATCTCCTTGAGCGGAAGAGCGTTGCCGA
>DASTTD010000220.1:0-2029 GCA_035760325.1 Gemmatimonadaceae bacterium | reverse complement strand
GTAATGGCGTGGATGTCACGGGGCAGAGTTCTGCTCATCGTCGTCGTGCTGATGGCCGTGCTCGCGCCGCCCATACTGGGTGCGCTTGCCATCGGGCTCGGCCTTGGCGACACCTGGCTCGACTGGAGACGCAAGGTACGCACGACCTGATTCCCGACAACTCGGGCTCGAATCCGCGCCCCAACGATCACTTTTAACGGACCACTGACATGGAAGTCATTCTCAGACAGGCAGTCGAAAAGCTCGGTCACCCCGGCGACATCGTGACGGTTTCTGCCGGCTACGCCCGCAACTACCTCCTTCCGCGAGGGTTTGCCTTCGAAGCGACCCCGGGCAACCGGAAGCGCATCGAGCGCGAGCGCAGCCGTCTGGAGCAGGCCGAGGAAGTGCGCCGCAGCTCGGCCCAGGAACAGGCCACCAGGCTCGAGCAGGTATCGCTCACTTTCTCGGCCCGGGTTGGCGACGAAGGGAAGCTGTTCGGGTCGGTGACTTCCGCCGACATCGCGCAGCAGCTCGAGGCACAGGGCTTCCCGATCGAGAAGCGTCAGATCGACCTCCACGAGCCGATCCGGGCGCTCGGAGTTTACCGGGTTCCCATTCGCCTGCACGCCGACGTGCACCCTGAGATCAAGGTGTGGGTAATCAAGCAGTAGGCTCGGGCCACCTGCACGCGAACAGGGGATCCAAGTAGCGAGTGGACAGTCTTGAGTTCAAGTTGGCCAGTGGTTGTCAGTGGTGGCGGCAACTGGAAACCACTGATCACTTGAACTGACCCAACTCACGACTCGAGACTTGGATCCCCTCTCCCGTGGGCCGGACTTTCCTCTGCGCCGTTGGCGTGCGAAATGCGAGTCTAAACCCCTCACGGAACATTCGCACCCCAGATAGGCTACATATGCGTTGCGTCCGCAACGCCGCTGGTTTCACCTCTTGCCCAACCGCATGGCTACATCCGTCTCTTCCGTCACCACTCGCGAAGGCGCGCAACGGGCGCAGCGCGCCGGTCAGCTCTGCCTGGACATGAAGGCGAACGATGTGGTGCTGCTGGACCTCCGGGGCGTCACCGACATGACCGATTATTTCGTCATCGCCAGCGGAACCTCGGATACCCACGTGAGATCGATCGGCCAGCACGTGATAGAGGAAATGAAGAAAGCAGGCTTGCAGGTGCACCATACCGAAGGACTCCAGCAGGGACGCTGGGTTCTGCTCGATTTCTTTGATTTCGTCGTTCATATCTTTCATCCGACGCTTCGATCCTTCTATCAGATCGAGCGGCTCTGGAGCGATGCGGAAGTGGTCGCGCTGGGCCAACAGGAGTAACCGATGATGAGACTTTGTTGCCTCGCCGCCGCCGCGGTCGTGCTCGCCGGCGCGCCACTCGACGCCCAGCAGTACTTCGGCCAGAACCAGGTGCAGTACAAGCATTTCAAGTGGCGCGTGATCGAGACCGAGCATTTCCTCGTGCACTACTATCCCGAGGAAAAGGCCAATGCGATGGACGCGGCCCGCATGGCGGAGCGCAGCTACGCGCGCCTCTCGCGCCTCCTCGAACACCAGTTCCGCGAAAAGAAGCCCGTCATTCTCTACGCATCGCGCTCGGAGTTCGCTCAGAACAACATTTATGGCGATCTCGGTGAAGGAACCAGCGGCTTCACCGAGGGGCTCCGCCACCGCCTTGTCATGCCGTTTACCGGCGATCTGGGCAGCTTCGAGCGAGTCCTGGCCCACGAGATGGTACACGAGTTCCAGTACGATATCTTTGCGCGCGGAAAAGCGGGCGCCGGCCTTCAGACCATGAACCAGGTCAATCCTCCGCTCTGGTTCATGGAGGGGATGGCTGAGTACCTGGCTATCGGGCCGGTTCACCCGCTGACCGAGTCGTGGATCCGCGACGCTGCAGTGAATGGAAGTCTTCCGACCATCGAGCAGATGACGGAGCGCCCGGATCGCTACTTCCCGTACCGGTACGGCCAGTCGCTGTGGCAGTATATCGGCGAGCGGTGGGGAGATGCGGCGATCGGCGAGA
>DASTTD010000219.1:0-2870 GCA_035760325.1 Gemmatimonadaceae bacterium | reverse complement strand
ACTTGGTTCGTCACCGCCACGAATTCGTTCATGGGCAAGACGCCAATGTCACGAGCTGATGTGAGGTGATACTCCAGCTCGGAGGCAGATCCCAGCGCGATCCGAAGGAAACGTGCGAAACCAGCTTCACTTTGCTGCTCTCGGCCTTCCACAATGTTCGCCGGTACTGACATTGCCGCGCGTATTATCTGGCTCCGCAACGCCGCGTACTCGGCGCCGCGCATTCTAGTCGCCGAACGATGCGCGCTGAGCGCGACTGCATGCGCCTTTTGCCATACCTGGAGCTTCTTATAATCGCTCACCCCCGAGTCTACGCGGAACGCGCCTGTAATCGGGTATCACTCCGAGTACGCCGTAATCGTTTTAGCTGGAGGCTGGCAGCTTCGGGCTGGCGGCTGGTCGCAAGTCAGTTCCAAACGTTGGCTCAGGTAGATTGCACGAGACCAAGAAAAGACCCATGCTCCGATCGCTTCTGACCGCGACGTTGGCCTCAGCGTTGGCCTGTGCGAGTATCGATAACATCGTCCGCGCCGAGCCAGGCGTGACCTTTTCCCTCCCCGTCGGCAAAACAGCGGCTGTCACCGGATCTCCCACCTGCATCACTTTCCGCCACGTGACCGAGGATTCGCGCTGTCCGAGCGACGCAGTGTGTGTCTGGGAAGGCGCGGCGAAAATCGCTGTTACCGCTTCGCGCAACGGCGGTCCGGCCGAGACCGCGATTCTCAGTCTCGCGCCCCCAAACAACGAAGCGCGACTCGCCGATCTCGTCGTTCGGTTCGTCGCGCTCGCGCCCTACCCCGCCACCACCGACGCCGCTCCGCGAAAGTATGTCGCGGAGCTGCTGATCAGAAAGCTCTAGTAATCCCAGTCGGGGATCGTCACAGGGGTGATCTGCGTGATCGCCTGCAGGATCCCGCGTATGGACTGACGCGGAATCACGAAGTCCATCCTGGCGCCGGCGGGCGGCGGGCCCGGCTCGAAAAGCGAGAAGTCAAACTTCTCGAAGGTGATCTGCCCGACCTCGTCGAATGTCGCGAAGTGGCACGTCGACGCGCTCGCGAACGGAGGCGGAGTGACATTGCACGTCTCGTTGGTGGCCGTCACCTGGCTGGTGAGACTCCCGCCCACCGACGTCCAGAATTCCTCCCGGTCATTGTTGACATAAATAGCGAAATGTGGTGGCACAAAGCTGAAATCGTTCCCCGTTTCGGAGAACTCGGCAAATCTCGACGTCCCTGCATCAGCGGAGATGAAGGCCATCGCTTCAGGCGGCCTCGATCCGGATGAAGTCTGCCATAGCACGAGGACCAGTCCGAGGGGCGGCGGAGTGCACTGACCGGCCGGGGGCGGAAAGGACGGGACGATGAACATCGACTCGATGCACGTACCGACGGGATAAGTAATCCGGAGCCCCAGTGCGTACATGCTTTGCGTCGTTCCATTTATCGCGACGTCGATCCTGTCGATGCCACGCGCCGAGGTTCCGAGTGCCGAGGGAGTAAGCGCAAACGGGAGACCGGCGCCGGGCCCGGACCCCAGGCCGAGGGAAAGGCTGCGAAGGGCGGCTTCATCGTCGAGCGTACCCGGTCCCGATGAGTCGCCGCATGCGGCCAGACCGGCGAGCGCGAGCGCCGGAAAGAGATTTCTCGGACTAAAAAGCGTCATGTGATCCCTGCCTAAACAAGGGGTTGAAGTGGCGCCCCCACATGATTGTGGACGGTCGCCAAACGGTCAAGACTCCGGGACGAGCCTGAGCGCCGTACCCCACGGATCGACGGCTTGCCAGGTTTTTCCGTCACGTTCAACCGCATATCCCGCCGCCTCCAGACTGGCCGCCGCCCGATCAGCATCGGCGACAGTGGGAACGATTATCTCCCACTCGAGCAGCCTTGCGTCGTCGTCCGTAGCCCGCGCGGCGCGCGCGGCCCAGGTGTTGGTACCGAGGTGGTGGTGATAGCCGCCTGCCGAGAGAAAGAGGGCACCCGGATAGCTCCACACTACCTTGTCGAAGCCAAGTGCGTCGTGATAGAAGGCAGCGGCCCGCTCGATATCATCCACATAAAGATGGACGTGGCCGAGCACGGTTCCGGCCGGCATCCCCGTCCACTTTTCGCCCTGCCCGGCGGCTACGAGGCTGCCGGCGTCGAGCCGCGCGGTGGTCATGTAAATCTGGCGCTCGTCGTACCGCCACGCATCCCGCGGGCGGTCGGCATATACCTCGATCCCGAGTCCATCGGGATCCGTGAGATACACCGCTTCGCTCACCGCGTGGTCCGACATTCCGGCGCGCTCGCCGATATCCGCGAGGTGCACGACGAAACGCCCGAGCGCGGCCCGGTCCGGAAGGAGAATCGCGAAGTGATAGAGTCCGAGCAGACCGCGTTCCGGAACCCGCCGCGCGCCGGCGAACTGGCGCAGCTCGACGATTTCCCGGTCGTCATCGTGCGGACCCAGCGTGACCTTGTCGGCGCTTCTCGTGATGGTGCGGAGGCCCAGCACCCGTTCGTAGAAGCGCAGCGAGCGATCGAGATCGGCTACCTGAAGCCGCACTTTCCCAAGTCGTGTCTCGTCGGGCAGCCGGTAGCCTCGCGGTCTGATCCCACGTTCGGGGCCACCGCTCGCCGTTGCGGTCATGGCGACCTCGGCTGCTCGCGGGGCCAGAAGGTTTTCACCATGGCAAAGATCAGCAACACGACCAGCACTCCCTGCGCCGCCATCGTCTCCACGCTCGGATAAATCCCCATGCCGTCGACATGCGGCCCGCCCGAGATGACGGTGATCGGCACGACGTTGCCCTCCTGAAGCTCACGAATGCCCTTCCCCATGAAAACGAACGCCATGTAGTACAGGAGAACGCTCGTCACCGCGAA
>DASTTD010000218.1:0-8346 GCA_035760325.1 Gemmatimonadaceae bacterium | reverse complement strand
CCGCGCCTCTCGTTCTTCTGGGACATCCACAACGAGTTCTTCGAGGAGATCGCGAAGCTGCGAGCCGCCCGAAGGATCTGGGCGCGCCACATGAGAGACCGGTACGGCGCGAAGGACCCGCGGTCGCTGGTGATGCGCTTCCACTCTCAAACGGCCGGCGTAACCCTGACCGCGCAACAGCCGATGAACAACGTCGTGCGTGTGGCGTATCAGGCGATGGCCGCGGTCCTGGGCGGAACGCAGTCCCTCCACACGAACTCAATGGACGAGACTCTCGCGCTTCCGACGGAGGAATCGGTCCAGCTGGCACTCCGCACCCAGCAGCTGCTCGCGTTCGAGACCGGCATTCCGAACGTGATCGACCCCCTCGGCGGATCTCACTACGTCGAGACTCTCACGACCGAGCTCGAGCGCGAAGCCGAGTCGCTGTTCCGCCAGATCGAGGAGATCGGCGGCGTCGTGCGCGGGCTCGAGACCGGCTGGCTGCAGCGCAAGATCAACGAGTCGGCGGCCCGGCAGCAGTGGGAGATCGAGCAGCACCGCCGGATCATCGTCGGCGTCAACGATTTCGTGACGGACGATCCGGAGCTGAAGATAGAGCTGCTGAAGATTTCCGAGGAGACGGAGCGTGAGCAACGCGAGAGAATGGTGAAGATGAGAGCGGAACGGGATGCCGCCGTTGTCGAGCAGAGGCTGGCGGATCTTCGCGCGGCAGCCGCCACCGGCCAGAACCTCATGCCATTCATCCTCGATTGCGCGCGAGCGTACTGTACGCTCTATGAGATCCGCGCGGCGATGGAGTCGGTATTCGGAGCTTACCGCGAGCCCGTCTTCTTCTGAAGAAGCAACGCGAGTGGTGGGAGTCGGCGTTCGACTCGCACTATCTGCTCGAGTACGGCCCGCTGTTTACACCCGAAGGAGCGCGTGTGGAAGTCGCGCGGCTCGTCGAGCTGCTTGGGCTTCCCGTGGGCTCGCGCGTGCTGGACGTCCCGTGCGGGCAGGGAAGGCACGCGCACCTGCTCGCTGAAGCAGGCTACGACGTCGATGGACTCGATTACTCGCGAGAGCTGCTGAAGATCGCGCGCGAGCGCGGGACCGCTCCGAATCTCCGCTATACCCACGGAGACATGCGGCGCCTCCCGTCGCGGTGGAAGAACAGGTTCAATGCAGTTCTCAACCTTTTTACATCTTTCGGCTTCTTCGCGCATCCCGCCGACGACGCGAAAGTGATCTCCGAGTTTGCGCGGGTCCTCAAGAGGGGCGGGCGCCTGGTCTGGCACGGAGGGAGCCGGGACGGAGTGATGGCGCGGTTCCTCGCGCGCGACTGGTGGTCCGCCACGGACAATACACTCTTCGCGCAGGAGCGTGAGTTCGACGTGTTGTCCGGTATTCTCAGTGTGACATCGACGTGGCGGCGTGGCAAACGTAACGGCGTCCGGCGGCACGGCGTGCGGCTGTACACGGCGACGCGATTGGCGGAGCTGTGCGCAAACGAGGGACTCGTCGTCGAGGAGGCCTATGACGCATTTACGGAGAAGCCGCTGCGCCGCACGTCGACCGAGATGATGCTCGTTGCGCGAAAGGAGTAACTGCTAAGTTTGCCGTTCCGGACGGACTGCCGCCTATCCGCGGCAGCGGCTAACTTTGAGCCCTCAATGAGACCGATTCGAGTTCTCGTCGCCAAGCCCGGGCTGGACGGTCATGACCGCGGTGCCAAGGTCGTCGCCGCCGCGCTCCGCGATGCGGGGATGGAGGTGATCTACACCGGTCTCCATCAGACGCCGGAGATGATCGCTACCGCCGCGGTGCAGGAAGACGTCGACGTGATCGGATTGTCGATCCTCAGCGGCGCCCACATGACACTCATCCCACGCGTGCAGGAGCTGGTGCGGGCCCAGGGGAGGGATGACATCCTCATCACGGGTGGCGGGATCATTCCGCGGGAGGACGTCGAGGTACTGCAGGCGCAAGGAGTCGGACGTCTGTTCGGCCCCGGCACTCCGACGAGCGAGCTGATCGCGTACATCAAAGAGTGGTTTCAGGCGCGCGAAAAGCAGGAAGCGTAGTGGCCGCAACGGGAACTCACCGTCTCCGCCAGCTGAGCGCGGAAGTGCGTGAGCTGGAAGAGAAGCTCCGCCAGGCGGGCGGGCCGAAAAAGCTGCAGAAGCTTCACGACCAGGGAAAGCTTTCCGCCCGGGAGAGAGTCGAGCTCCTCCGGGATCCGGGCTCGAGCATGCTCGAGATCGGCCTGCTGGTGGCGTTCGACCAGTATGATGGCCAGGCTCCGGCGGCAGGGGTGGTTACCGCTGTCATTCGAGTACACGGACGCGAGGTCGTCGTCGTCGCCAACGATGCCACCGTCAAGGCGGGCTCGTGGTGGCCCGAGACGATCAGGAAGATTCTGCGCGCGCAGGAGATCGCGATGCGGTGCCGGATACCCATCGTTTATCTGGTGGACTCCGCGGGAGTGAATCTGCCGTACCAGGGTGGCGTATTCCCGGGACAGTACGGCGCGGCGAGGATCTTCTACTACAACTCGATCATGCGCCGGTACCTGCACGTTCCGCAGATCGCGGCAGTGATGGGGCAATGCGTCGCGGGCGGCGCATATCTGCCCGCGTTGTCGGATGTCATTCTGATGGTGAAGGGAACATCATTCATGGGGCTTGGCGGGCCGAATCTGGTGAAAGGCGCGACCGGGCAGGTCGTCGACTCGGAGACGCTGGGCGGCGCGTCGACCCATACCGAGATCAGCGGCGTCGCTCACTACGCGGTGGATGACGATGACGCGTGCATCGCCAGGATCCGCGAACTCATCGGGCGACTCCCCGCCCGCCAACCGGCCAGCACACCGGACGAAACCATAAAGCCGGCGCGCAGGAAATCCTCCGCTTCGGTGAAGCAGAACGACGCGCTCTATGAGCTGCTTCCGGCGGATCACCGCATGTCCTACGACATGCACGCGGTGCTGTCTGCTATCATCGACAACGGTGAAATCGACGAGTTCCAGGCCAATCTCGCGAAGGAGATGATCTGCGGCGATGCCCGCATCGACGGTATCGTGGTCGGGGTAATCGCGAACCAGCGGGGGCTGGTGAAAGGCCGGGAGGGGGAGAAGCCGCGCTTTGGCGGGATCGTTTACGCCGAAAGCGCGGAGAAGGTCGCCTACTTCATCGACCGCTGCGACCGGCTGGGCATCCCGCTGCTCTTCATCCAGGACGTGTCCGGCTTCATGGTCGGAACGGAAGCGGAACAGGAAGGGATCATCCGTGCCGGTGCGCGCTTCGTCGAGGCCATGGCGACGACGAGAGTCCCGAAGATCGTGCTGACGGTGAACCACGCATCCGGTGCCGGATACTACGCGATGGCGGGGCAGGGGTTCGACCCGGATTTCATTCTCAGCTGGCCAACGGGCCGCATGGGCGTAATGGAGGGAGAGTCCGCAATTCAGGCCGTACATGGGCCGGCGATCGAGGCCGCGAAGGCAGCCGGCACGACTCCCCCTGCGGAGACGGCAGCCGCCATCGATGAGATGCGCGCCGACTATGAGCACCAGCTCGACGCGCGTTATGCAGCCGCGCGGGGCTACGTCGACGCTATCGTCTACCCGGAGGACACCCGCGAGATGCTGAGCCTCGCGCTCAGAGCATCCCTCAACAACCCCGGACCGCATCTGGGACCGTTCGTGCTCCCTCCGCATCTGGGGGAAGCGCGGTGAAAAAACTGGTGCGGGTAGCCGCCGGCCAGGGATTCTGGGGAGATGATCTCGATGCGCCGCGCCGCCAGGTGGAAGGCGGACAGATCGACTACCTCATGCTGGATTATCTCGCTGAAGTGACGATGTCGATTCTCCAGAAGCAGAAGGAGCGGGATCCATCGATGGGCTACGCCCGTGATTTCGTCGGCGCCATGGAAAGCGTCCTGCCGGCGGTGCTGGAGCGTGGCGTGAAGGTCATTGCCAACGCCGGCGGCGTGAACCCGCCGGCGTGCGCCGCGGCGCTCAAGGCCGCGACAGAGAAACGCGGCGCCGCCCGCCGCCTGAGAATTGGCGTCGTCACCGGGGACGATCTGCTGGCACGGCTCGATGATCTCATCGACTCGGGACATCCACTCGACAACATGGATACCGGCGAGCCCTTGTCCAACGTGCGCGAGCGAGTGCTTTCCGCGAATGCCTACATCGGCTCCGAGCCGATCGTCGAGGCCCTCGGCGCCGGCGCGACCGTAGTGGTAACCGGGCGCTCCACCGATACCGCGTTGACCATGGCTCCACTTCGCCACGAGTTCGGATGGGCGCGTGAAAGCTGGGATCAGCTCGCCGCCGGAATCGTCGCCGGTCACATCATCGAGTGCGGCGCGCAGTGCTCGGGGGGAAATTGCCTGCACGACTGGAGATCGATTCCCGACCTGGCAAACGTCGGCTATCCGCTGGTCGAAGTGTCATCCGATGGATCGTTCGTGGTGACCAAGCACGCGAAAACGGGCGGCCGGGTATCGGTTCCGACTGTCAGTGAGCAGCTCGTTTATGAGATGGGTGATCCGCGATCCTACATCACTCCCGACGTCATCGCGGATTTCACCACCATCCGCCTGGAACAGGAGGCCGAGAATCGCGTTCGCGTCAGCGGCGTCAAGGGCAGGCCGCCAACCGAGAAGCTCAAGGTGTCGGTCGCGTACAGAGCCGGCTTCAAGTCAGTCGGGACTCTCGTTTATGGGTGGCCTGATGCCCTCGAAAAAGCGGAGCTCGCCGATCGCATCCTCCGTGAGCGACTCGATCGCGCCGGACTCGAGTTCGAGCACGTGCTGACCGAATTCGTCGGCGCGTCGTCGACGCACGGCCGGCTCGCCGGTGATCAGCGCGAGGTGCCGGAGGTGCAGCTCAGGTTCGGCGTAAGGGGGCAGGACAAGAGCGCGGTCGAACGATTCACGCGCCAGATCGCTCCGCTCGTGCTCAACGGGCCTCCGAGTGTCACCGGATTTGCCGGCGGCCGGCCAAAGGTTGAAGAGATCGTGGCCTACTGGCCCGCGCTCATCGACAAGACAGTAGTGAAAACGACGGTTGACATCGTTTCGTGAAAGTGCGCCTCGTCGACATCGCGCACGCGCGCTCGGGTGACAAGGGCGATACGGCGAACGTGGGAATCATCGCTCTCGAGCCCGGCTGGTACCCGGTGCTGGAAACCTTCGTAACGCGCGACAGCGTCGCCAGGCATTTTGAGGGAATGATCGAAGGACCTGTGGAGCGCTTCGAGCTCCCGAATCTGCGCGCGCTGAACTTTCTGCTTCACGGTGCGCTGGATGGCGGCGGCACCCTGTCGCTCAAAACCGATGCCCAGGGAAAAGTGTACTCTACGGCGCTTCTGCGAATGATCATCGATGTTCCTGATGCCGAAGCCAGTAGGCTCGGACTTCCCGCGCACCAGGAGACGCGCCCGTGACACGCATCCGGTTGACCGCCGAAGGAGCGATCGGAAAGATTACGCTGGCCCGGCCCGAAAAGCGGAACGCCCTCGACCGGGCGACAGCCGAGGAGCTGGCGCAGGCCTTGTTCGCGTTGAGTGATTCTCCCGTCAGAGTGGTCGCGCTGGACGCCGAGGGTCCTGACTTCTGTGCCGGTGCTGATCTCGAGGCGCTGGAGGAGATGATGGACTCACCACGCCAGACGCACCTCGAAGACGCGAAGGCGCTGGGCCACGTGTTTCACACGATACGCCGGATGGAAAAGCCTGTCGTCGCCCTCGTGAAAGGGCGCGCCTTCGCCGGAGGCGCCGGCCTGGCGTCCGCCTGTGACATTGTCCTCGCGCAGGAGGACGCGCGCTTCGCGTATCCCGAAGTCGCGATCGGATTCGTACCGGCAATGGTCATGACGATGCTCAGGCGCTCGGTTGGAGAGAAACACGCCTTCGATCTCGTAAGCACCGGCCGGGTGCTCTCGGCGGAAGAAGCGGAGCGCATCGGACTCGTCTCGCGGGTATTCTCGTCCGCGGAGTTCGAGAAGGCCTCGGCGGCGGTACTCGAAGCTCTGGCAGCAGCGTCCGCTTCCGCCCTCGCCGCGACCAAAACGCTCTTCTACAAGCTCGACAACATGGGATTTCTCGATGGAATCTCCGCGGGAATCGTCGCGAACGCCGACGCCCGTGCGACCGCCGATTTCCGCGACGGCGTGAAACGCTTCACCAGCAGGAAGAAGAGCTGATGGGACCGTTCACCATGGCAAAGATCGCCCTCGCCCTCATGGCGGCGATCCTTCTCGGCTGGGGGATCAGGAACGACGACAACGCGCTGCGGTGGGCGGGGACCGGGTTTTTGTTGATCGCGGTGATACTGCGCTTCTTTCAGCCGAAGGGAAAAATCTGACTCCCCCGCGACCGACCACAATCGTCGACGCTCCCAGACTCTCGCGAAAGCTGGGCGTCGATCTCGTTCTGGCGAGCGAGACCTTCCAGTACACGGGGAGCTTCAAGTTTCGTGCGGCCTACAACGTGGCGTCGCACGTCGAACAGAGCCACGTGATTACGGCTTCCTCGGGAAATTTCGGTCAGGCGATCGCGTACGCCTGCTCGCTGTTCGGGAAGCGCTGCACGGTGGTCATGCCGCACACCGCTCCAAAGATCAAGGTTGACGCGGTTCGTGAGTACGGCGCCGAAGTGGACCTCGTTGACGTGACGGTGAAGGGCAGGCTCGAGCGCCTCGCCGAGCTCGCCAGGGAGTTCCCGGCGGCTTACGTGGCAAGCCCGTACGACGATCCGCTCGTTATCGAGGGCAACGCGGGTCTCGCCACAGAACTTTTCGCGCTCGATCTCGATCTCGATTTCATCATCGCCCCCATCGGCGGCGGCGGACTGACGTCAGGCCTGGTAACAGCCGTGCGCGAGAGCGGCAGCACGACCCGTGTGCTGGCCGCCGAACCCATCCTCGCGAACGATGCGGCGGAGTCGTTCAGGGCGGGGCACATCGTCGCTGCCGCCGACGAATCCGCTACGATCGCCGATGGGGCTCGGATGCTCCGGCTGGGCGACCGCAACTGGGAGATCCTGAAGGACGGTCTCAGCGGCGTGGTGGAGGTCTCGGAGGACCAGATCAGGGACGGCGTGCGTCTGCTCTTTTCGCTGGCCAATCTCAAGGCCGAGCCGACCGGCGCCCTCGCCCTGGGGGCGCTGCTTGCCGAGCCGGAGCGGTTCAGGGGCAAACGCGTATGCTGCGTGATCAGCGGCGGGAACGCGGACCCCTCGACGTACGCAGAGCTGGTGCGGGCGATCTGACCGGCGCGAAGAGCGGCGGGAAGAGCGGCGCAACAATTACGACCGAAGAAACCCGTCTCGTTGGAAGAGGGCATTTGGCTACCTTTGAATGAACGCATGAGCGCCCAGACCAAAACCCTCCACGATGCTCGCAACGTGCTCAAAAGCGCGTTCGGGTACGACGCTTTCCGACCGGGGCAGGAAGCAGCTGTCTCAGCGGTGCTGGCCGGCCGGGACACCGTTGTCGTACTTCCAACGGGCGGCGGGAAATCGTTGTGCTTTCAGGTTCCCGCTCTGCTAATGCCCGGGCTCACCGTGGTCGTATCGCCACTCATCTCCCTGATGAAGGATCAGGTCGACGCGCTCGTCACCCGCGGCCTGCCGGCAACGTTCGTCAACAGCAGCCTCTCCTCGGCCCAGGTATCGGACCGTCTGGCGAGGATCGATCGAGGTGAGATAAAGCTTCTCTATGCGGCGCCGGAGCGCTTCGATTATGGCCGCATCGCGGAAAGGTTGCGGGCAGCCGGCGTGTCTCTCCTCGCCATTGACGAGGCTCACTGCATCAGCCAGTGGGGTCACGATTTCCGTCCGAGCTACCTGCGCGTGAAGGAAGTGCGGACTGCTCTTGGCTCGCCGAGCACTATCGCGCTCACCGCGACCGCAACGCCGGAGGTCAGGCGCGACATCATTCGCCAGCTCGCGCTCACCGACCCCGAGACGATCATCACCGGCTTCGACCGGCCAAATCTTTCGTACTACGTCATTCCGGTAAAAAACGAAGCTGAAAAGGAGCAAAGCCTCGTCGAGACGCTCCGCCGGTATGGCGGACTAGCGGTCATCTACGCATCCACTCGCAAGGCCGTCGACCAGCTGAGCGGCATTCTGACACGCGCGAAGATCTCCGCCGCCGGGTACCACGCCGGCCTGGACGATGCGCGAAGACGCGAGGTTCAGGAAGCATTCATGTCGGAGAAGATCCGCGCGATAGTCGCCACCAATGCCTTCGGCATGGGGATCGACAAGCCGAACGTTCGCCTGGTAATCCACTATGCCATGCCCGGCAGTCTGGAAGCCTATTACCAGGAAGCCGGGCGGGCAGGACGGG
>DASTTD010000217.1:0-2215 GCA_035760325.1 Gemmatimonadaceae bacterium | reverse complement strand
GATGATGACGACCACGATCAGAAGCTCGATCAGGGTAAAGCCCTTTCTGTTGCTCATTTAGTTCTCCTGAAGCGTTAGGAAATCGCCGTCGGCTTTCCAGCCTTAGCATGGTATAGACGCGGCGTCTCAAACTGAGGCAACGCCAGTTAGAAGCATAGGCGACGCCAGGACAGCGCTTCCCACGTAACACCAATCAAGGCAAAGAGTTACGAAAAAAACGGACCACCTCCAGGCGCCGGCATTTCCCGCGAACTGCATGATTTTCGGCAATTTGCAATCAAGGCGCTGGCTGTCTGGCGGTGACAGGGAGAACTAAATTGAGCGCGTGACGGCTTCGAACTTCACTTACTCCGGGACCGAGCTCGAAGCGGTGGCCGAGGCGAAAAATTATTACAACTGGATTATCGATTCTTTCGCCGGCCGGATCGGCAGTCGGGCAGTGGAAGCAGGAGCTGGGATTGGCACGGTTTCCAGCCTGATCCTTCAACGTGCAAATCCGCGGCAGCTGACCCTGATCGAGCCGGATGCCAGCAATGCGGCTGCGCTCCGCCAGCGCTTTCATACCGACGCCCGCGTGATCATCCATCAGGGTTACCTGGAACAGTTCGCTGCCTCCCTCGACGCGGACAGCGTCGTTGCAGTCAACGTGCTCGAGCACGTCGAGCGGGACGCCGACTTCCTCCGGGCCGCCCATGACGCGGTGAGGCCTGGCGGATCCCTTCTCCTTCTCGTGCCCGCGCTGCCGGCGATATTTGGCTCGCTCGACCGCGCATTCGACCATTTCAGGCGCTACACCCGATCGGGCCTCGCCAAACAGCTCCAGAGCTCCGGCTTCGAGATCGAAACGCTGCACTATCTGAACATCCTCGGCGTCGCCGCCTGGTTCGCGTCCGGCCGCATTATGCGCCGCACCACGCTGGGCCGCGGACAGGTGCGCTTCTACGATCGTTATGTGATCCCCACCCTGCGAGAGATCGAGACGCGTTTTCATCCTCCGATCGGGCAGAGTCTGCTGGCCATTGCGCGCAAGCGTGACCACATCTGACTCGGGCCGCACGGCCGATGATGATGGTAGGGTGGAGGGTGGTCGCGCAGTACTCCTGATCACGTACGTCCTGCGCGGCGCCGGCGTACTTCTCCTGGCGCTTGTCCTATTTCCCGTTTATCGCCTGCTCGATCGACCGGACGCGGGATTGTTTCTGCGCGGGTCGATCGGCGCCGCCGAGTTGTCGAGAACGATGCTCTTTTTGGGCTCGGTCATCACGATCGCGGTGGCTGTGATCATCAGCAGGAGCGTCGACACCACAGCCATTGATCGCGCGCTGGCAAGCCTGGGCAGAAAGCTGGCGGCGGTCCCGACCCTGTGGTTCGCGGGTGGCCTGGCGCTGATTACGTTCGCGCTCACCCTCGCATTTTCCCTTGTAGTGCTCGAGGGAAAGCCCAATCTGGTGGACGCGATGGTGCAGCTGGTCCATGGCCGATTCATCGCCGCCGGGAAGCTTGCCGGTCCAGGGGACGAGTTCCTCGAGTTCTGGCAACTCCAGAACTCCCTCGTTACGCCGAACGGGTGGGTGTCTCAATACCCTCCTGGCTATGTAACCATTCTCGCCGCCGGGCTGCGCCTGGGTATGGTTCAGCTCGTGGGTCCGCTTCTCGCGGCGATGACGGTCCTCTTCACCGCATTGGCGGCACAGCGGCTGCTCCGCGAAGACATGGTCACCGCCCGACTGGGTGCGGTGATGCTCTGCTTCTGTCCTTTTCTGATTGGACTCGCCGGCGCCTTCATGAACCACGTGGGCGCTGCCGCATTCAGCTCGGCCGCGGTCTACCTGGCCCTCCGCAGCCGGGATGGTGGAAAATTGTGGTGGGCGCTGCTGACCGGGTTGGCGGTCGGCATCGTGCTATCCATCCGGCCCCTCAGCGCCGTTGTCGCGACAGCAGTGGTAGCCATTGTGTGGCTCGGCACAGGAGCAGACACGTCCCGGTCTCGGATTGGGGAATTCCTGAAACGGTCCCTCGCAGCGACGCTCGGCATCTCGCCTCTGCTGGTCGGTTTAGCGGCCTACAATCAATTTTTCTTCGGCAGTCCTCTGACCTTCGGTTACACGGCCTCGCAGGGACCGTTAGTCGGACCGGGATTCCATCGCGATCCGACCGGAGCCATTTACGGGCCGATCCAGGCGATCGGATTCACATCCTCCGATCTGATCACTTA
>DASTTD010000216.1:0-7585 GCA_035760325.1 Gemmatimonadaceae bacterium | reverse complement strand
GCGATTCTCGCGCACATGGAAGTCCTCTCGCAGGTCGATACGGCGAGCGTGACGCCGACCACCGGGGTGGGAGCCGGCGGCACTCCTCTCAGACCCGATACCGGGGTCCCTCCGGACATTTCGGGGACCGTTGAATCCTTCGCCCCGTCCATGCGTGACGGATTCTTCATCGTGCCGCGTCTGGCGACGCACGAGGACGCCGCCGAGACAGACGCTTGACCAAGCCATACCGCGAGCTTCACGCGGCGGAAATCGCCATTGGCGTGCGAGCTGGCCAGCTCTCGCCCACCGAAGTCGTGCAGGCATCGTTCGACCGTGCATGCGAGATCGGTGCGGGAAGCGATAACCTGAACATCGTGCTTGCTGCTGACGACGAAGCGAGCATCGAGGAAAGCAAAGAGCTTATCGCGCGCCGCGACACCGCGGCCGACCTCGGCCTCCTCGCGGGCGTGCCGGTGGTGATCAAGGACAACATCGCTTCGCTCGGACTCCCGACGACGTGCGGCTCGAGGATTCTGGAGGGGTACGTGAGCCCGTTCGAGGCGACAGCGGTCACCCGGCTCCGCGCTCATGGCGCCCAGATAGTGGCGAAGACGAACATGGACGAGTTCGCGATGGGGTCTTCGACGGAGAACAGCGCCTACGGTCCGGCGCGAAACCCGATCGACGTCCGCCGCGTCCCGGGTGGATCGTCTGGTGGATCGGCTGCCGCGGTCGCCGCCGGAATCACGCCAATCGCGCTGGGATCGGAGACCGGGGGATCGGTGCGGCAACCCGCCGCGTTCTGCGGAGTCGTCGGGGTCAAGCCGACGTACGGGCGCGTCAGCAGATATGGCCTCGTCGCCTTTGCATCCTCACTCGACCAGATCGGCGTGCTCGGTCGGTCGGTCGACGATGCCGCTCTCGGTCTCGAAGCGATCGCCGGATATGACCGGCGCGACTCGACCAGCTCCGACGCTGATGTGCCGATCTATCGAATGTCAGCCCTCGGCGTGCCGGCGCCCAAGGCTCGCCACCCCGATACCGAGGCACTGCGCCTGGGCCGCAGCGCCGTCCCGTTGCCGCCGCCTCCACACTCGAAGACGCTGGAAGGAGTCGTCATCGGAAAGCCGAAGGAGTATTTCCCCGATTCACTCGACCCGAGCGTGCGCGAGCTGTGCGACCGCTCGCTCGAGCGGTTTCGCGAGATGGGAGCGGTCGTCCGTGACGTTTCGCTCGCCCGCTCGCCGCTCGCGATTCCCGTCTACTATATCATCGCGCCGGCGGAAGCATCGTCGAACCTCGCGCGGTTCGATGGGGTGCGCTACGGTCTGCGAGAGGCTTCGATTCCCGGTCTCAAGGGGATGTACGAGGCGACGCGTTCGCGCGGGTTCGGTCCGGAAGTGACCCGCCGGATTCTGCTCGGCACCTACGTTCTTTCGGCCGGCTACTACGACGCCTATTACAGGAAGGCGCAGTCGGTTCGCAGTCTGATCTCCGATGATTTCCGGGCGGTCTTCGCGAGCGGCGTGAACGCCATCTTCACTCCGACGACCCCGACTCCGGCATTTCCCATCGGCGCGATCAGCGATCCGTACGAGATGTACCTCAACGACATTTTCACCGTTACGGCGAACCTGGCCGGCGTTCCCGCCATGTCCGTTCCGATCGGGCGGATGAGAGGGCTTCCGGTCGGCGGACAGATCATCACCGAACACTTCGACGAGTACACGATGTTCCGCGTCGCCTACGCGCTCGAAGCGGCGCTGGGAGCGGAAGCGCACCAGTGAGCAGGAACCGGTATGAGATGGTCGTCGGGCTGGAGGTCCATGTCCAGCTCAAGACGAGAACCAAGGCTTTCTGCGGCTGCTCAGCCGACTTCGGTGCTCCGCCGAACGTCAACACCTGCCCGGTGTGTCTCGCGCTTCCCGGCGCGCTTCCAGTGCTCAACGAGCGCGCGGTGGCGCTCGCCACCAGAGCTGCACTCGGCCTCGGATGCACGGTGAATCCGATCTCGGTGTTCGCGCGGAAGAATTACTTCTATCCCGATCTGCCGAAAGGTTACCAGATCTCGCAGTTCGACCAGCCTCTTGCCTCCGGCGGGTCGGTTCGCATCGGCGAGACGGAGGCCGGTGCCGACATCGTGATCGGGATCACGCGCGTCCACATGGAAGAGGACGCGGGGAAATCCATCCACGACCGGTATCCGGGCGCGACCGCGATCGATCTCAACCGTTCGGGTGTTCCGCTGATCGAGATAGTGAGCGAGCCCGATATCCGAAGCGCCGCGGACGCCGGCGCCTATCTCCGCACGCTCCGGCAGATCCTGCAATACCTCGACGTGAGCGACGTCAGCATGGAGGAGGGAAGCCTGCGGGTGGACGCGAACATCAGCGTGCGCCGCCCTGGCGAGTCGAAGCTCGGAACGAAGACCGAAGTAAAGAACATGAATTCCTTTTCGGCGGTCGAGCGGGCGCTCGATCTGGAGTTCGAGCGACAGTGCGCGCTCGTTGATTCCGGGGGGAAAGTCGAGCAGCAGACGCTGCTCTGGGACAGTGCGCGTGAAATCGTGCGGCCAAGTCGTACCAAGGAGGGAAGTCACGACTATCGCTACTTCCCTGAGCCCGACCTGCGGCCGCTACTTCTCGACACGGAGTGGATCGAGCGGGTGCGTCACGAGCTTCCGGAGCTTCCCGATGCGCGACGCAGAAGACTCAGTCTCGATTTCGGTCTCGCGCCGGGGGAAGTCGAGCAGCTGACATCGTCTCCCGCCGTCGCCGAATACTTCGAGGCAGTCGCTCGTGCATCGGGGGATGGGAAGGGAGCGTACAACTGGGTGATGGGCGAAGTCACGGCGGCTCTGCGCGCTTCCGGAAAGGGCGTCGACGCGTTCCGCGTCCGTCCGGCCGACCTGGCGCAGCTGCTGAATCTCGTCCGCGACGGAACGATCAGCCACACCGCCGGGAAACGCGTCTTCGCGTTGATGGTCGAAACCGGGAAGCCGGCCGCGCAGGTCGCGGCGGACGAAGGGCTCCTGCAGGTGGGCGACAACTCGGTGGTCGGGGGCTGGGTCGACGAGGTCCTTCTCGAGCACCCTGAAGAAGCTGCGCGTTATCTCGCTGGCGAAAAAAAACTGCAGGGAGTTCTGGTGGGATTCGTGATGCGGAAGTCCGGGGGTCGTGCCGATCCGAAGCTCGTGAATCAGCTGCTGGCGTCGCGAGCGGGGTAGAGCGGCTCCGGAAGCTGTCGCGCGTAACGCAGCTTCGAAGGCGGCATGCCAAAGTGCTGCTGCGCCTGGTCACGCACGTGTTCCTCGCCCCCTCGCCTGAGAGCCGCGCGCCTAACCTTCTTCGCTTCGCGCAGCGGAAGGGTTCCCGCCGGGTCGAGCTTGAACGGCTCGGCCTTGTCGGCACGCGACAGCAGATCCACGATGTAGTCGAAGGCGCGCGCCATGTAGATCTCGACCTCCGCTTCGGTCAGGTCCCACCGGCTCTTCTCCTCCACCAGATGGAAAATGCGCTGCCAGGATTCCGTGTCGGCGACGTGAACCATCCCGCGGAAGATCCGTCGGTTGGTCGGCGTGCTGAAGATGGTCGGGCTGAGTATGCGGTCGAGATGTCCGTCGGAATGTGAATGGTCGCGCAGAATCAGCTGCTTCGCCGTCCGGCTGAAGCGCTCTCCGATGTGGGTATCGAAGCGGCTCTCCCAGTAGCTGTGGCCGAGAGCGGCGGTCGTCGATGTGATCGCGAGCTGGTGGGGAACGAAGTAGTTGTGCGCTACAGCGTCCGCGGCGAGATGCGCGAGGTAGCCGAGACCGAACGCGCGCAGCGGCTCCGACTCGGCATTGTCGTGGATCTCCATGCCGACGGCCCAGGAATGACAATGCCTTCCCGCGGCGGCGTATTTCTTGGCAATGCTGGTGTCCGCGGCGATCGACCCGTACAGAAAATCGTAGGGATACGCGGCGAGCAGCTCCGCCACCGCTCCGGGAAGGAGCGGGAGCGACCTCATGATCGCTTCGCCAAGGAAGATGTGGGTGCCGGGCGTCCACGCGTGCGCGATGTCGGGGGTTAGCGCCAGCGCCAGAAGAACCGCCGCTGAGAGCCACCCCGCCTGAACCACGCGCGCGCGAGCGCGCGTCATCGTCGCGGACCTAAATGCCGATGCGCTTCCGCTGGCGCCGAACAGCTTTTCGCAGGTCGTTGAGCTCGTCCTTGACGACGTCGTTGATCGCATCGCGCGCGGTATCCGCATAATCGCGCACCTGCTCGATCACGTCGTCGACCGGTATGCGCTCGATCAGCTCGCCGCCGCGCTCGACTGCGGTGTTGAAGCCGCGGCGGGCGCGTGGCGCAGCCCAGCGCGCGCCGTCGACTGCTCGCCCGCCCGCCCACTTCGCTCCTTCAAGCCCCGCGATTCCCGCCAGCGCCGCGCCACGCCCCGCATAGCGAACCAGCGGCCCTACAGGTCGTCTTCCAGAGGGACCGCGCCTCACCAGCAGCGTTATGCCCGCGCCGATCGCCGCGCCGATCAGTGCCGCCGTCAGCAGGTCGAACTGCTGCTCACGCTCCTCGTCCAGCTCCATTTCTGGGTCGGACCCTCGGCCTCGGCTTCTCCCAGTCGTCGGCTCCGCCTTCGTCGTAGTCCCCATCGATCAACTCCTCCTGGTCAAATGCAGTATTGATTCCCGTTTGCACGCCGCGAATGGTAGATGCCGTCGTGACGAACGCCGACTCCGCCTCCTCCTGAATGACCTCGATCAGCGCATTGAGCTGCTTGATCCGTTCTTCCGCCGCCGTCACAGCCTGGTGAAGCCGCTGGTTCGCCGCTGCTACTGTCTGACTCACCTGCTGTACGTCGACGCGAATCGATGTCGAGATGTAGTCGACATTGTCGGCGATCGAGCTCGCATGACGCATGAGCGGGTTGATGTCACCGTAGATCTTGTCGAGCATCTCGCTCGTCTTCTTGTAACTCTTCCTGAAGTTCCATGCGGCCGGAACAAGGGCAACGGTGAGGACGATCACGGTGATCGTCATCACGCCGCTGGCGGCACTCGTCACCTTGGTCCAGAAGCCGGGGTCTTCCGTGATCTGTTTCGTGTAGATCGTGTCCGGAAGCGCTTGTGTCGCCTGAAGCAGAAGCTCCAGGCCGGAAGTCATCCATCCCGTCATGCGGGCACGTTGTGCAAGGGAAGGGCCATTTTTGGGAGGGAGTGGAAGGACGGTACAAAGAGTGCCATGGACCATATATCTTCGCAACACGCTCGCCGGTCCACCGTCCGCAATCGCTCAGGAGCAGCATGCCCGCTGTACAGTTCGTCGTAGAGGGTGGAAAGACCCTCAACGGCTCGATTCGTCCTTCCGGCAACAAGAACGCGGCTTTGCCCATCGTGGCGGGGGCGCTGATCTCGCACAACCCCGTCCATCTCGAGAACGTTCCCCGCATCAGGGACATCGAAACGCTCGTCGAGCTCATACGCTCGGTCGGCGCATCGATGGAGTGGACCGGCCGGAACTCGCTTTCCATTCATGCGGCGGACCTCCAACCCCGCGACCTGAACCCCACGCTCTGCGCGAAGATCAGAGCGTCTATCCTGCTGGCGGCTCCGCTGCTCGCGCGCTGCGGACACGTGACGCTTCCGCCGCCCGGGGGAGATGTCATTGGCCGGCGCCGCCTCGACACACACTTCCTGGCGCTCGAGCAGCTCGGCGCATCGTTCACCCACGGCAAGCTGATCGAGATGAAGGCGAACGGCTTTCGCGGAGCGGACGTGTTCCTCGATGAGCCGAGCGTGACGGCGACCGAGAACGCACTGGTTGCCGCGTCGGCGGCGACAGGAACGACGGTGCTCCGCAACGCGGCCAGCGAGCCTCACGTACAGGACCTCGCGCATTTTCTGATCGCCCTCGGGGCACAGATCGAGGGTATCGGCACGAACACCATGACCATCCAGGGGTCGAGCACTCTCGGGAACAAGCCGGTCACTCATACGATCGGTCCGGACCACATCGAGGTCGGATCGTTCATCGGGCTGGCAGCGGTAACGAGGTCCGAGCTGCGGATTCAGGACGCCGGGATCGAGCACCTGCGCTCGACTCGGATGGGGTTTTCCCGGCTTGGAATCGAATGCGTCGTGGACGGTCCCGACCTCATCGTGCCGGCGAAGCAGACGCGCCAGATCCAGTCGGACATGGGCGGTCACGTTCCAAAGCTCGAGGATCAGCCGTGGCCGGCGTTCCCGGCCGACACGATGTCGATCGCGATCGTGACGGCGACGCAATGCGAAGGCCTGATCATGATGCACGAGAAGATGTTCGAGTCCCGGCTCTTCTTCGTCGACAAGCTCTCGACGATGGGCGCGCGAATCGTGCTGTGCGATCCGCACCGCGCCCTGATCCATGGTCCGAGCCGTCTCCGGGGCGCCACCCTCGAGTCGCCCGACATCCGCGCCGGTATGGCGCTCCTTCTCGCCGCACTCTGCGCGGAAGGAACGAGCGTCATCAACAATGTCGGGCAGATCGAGCGCGGCTACGAGCGCATCGACGAGCGCCTTACCGCGCTGGGAGCGGCAGTGTCGCGCGTGGATGACCGGCGCTCGTAACGGTGAGTGAGGTTGACAAAGAGGCGATAACCGAGTTCGACGCGTGGGGAATACGTGCCTTCACCACCACGCGCGCCGCGGGCACCTTCAGTCTTTCCGGCACCGAGCCGGTCAACGAAGTGATGGGCCGGTGGACGGCGCTGGAGACGGACCTCGGCGATGTCGCGCGCCGCCTGGTCTCCATCCGCCAGGTTCACGGGGACCGGGTGCTGGTTCATACCGGTGGCTGGGACGGCTGGCTCCGTTCGGGCGAGGCAGATGGCCACCTCGCGATCGAGAAGGGAACCGCGCTCACGGTCGGAATTGCCGATTGCGTTCCGGTCTTCCTCGCGCACCCGTCCGGCTTCGTCGGTCTCCTCCATTCCGGTTGGCGCGGCACCGCGGCCCGCATTACCGCGAAGGCGATTGAGGCGTGTGAGCGCTACGGCGTGGCCGCGGCGGAGCTGGGCGTTCATCTGGGTCCGGCGATTTGCGGCCGCTGCTACGAAGTGAGCGCCGAGGTCAGGGAGCAGCTCACTGGCCAGCCCACTACACGTCCGGGCAACGTGGATCTGCGCTCCCTGATCGCGGAGCAGGCAAGGTCCGCCGGAGTGAAACGACTGACGGTGGATTCTGCCTGCACCAGGTGCGACAACGACCGCTTTTTTTCTCACCGGGCGGGGGATGCCGGACGCCAGATCGGGGTGATCGTCGGGGCGCTGTAAACCAGCGGAGATTTCGGAGTCGTCTAACTGCGGACTGATGACTGCTGACTAATTACGGACTGCTGACTAATTACGGACTGCGGACTCACTGCGGACTGCGGACTACTAACTGCGAACTGCTGACGTACTGCGGACTGCGGAGTGCGGACTAACTGCGGACTGATGACTGCGGACTGATGAGGCGGGACCAATTCGCTCCCGCAGTCAACCATTGTTCCGCAAACGTGCTGGAAGCGGATAAACGGAAAACGGCACGGGGGTAGGGATTCGGTTTCGACTGCCGCGCTCGCTCGGCGTA
>DASTTD010000215.1:0-4188 GCA_035760325.1 Gemmatimonadaceae bacterium | reverse complement strand
GTCGCAGCCGACACGCGGCGTCGATGTCGGCGCGATCGAGTTCATCCATCAGCGCCTGCTCGAGGCGCGCGCCGCCGGCAAGGCGATTTTGCTCGTGTCCGCCGAGCTCAACGAGATCCTGGCTCTCTCCGATCGCATTGCCGTCATGTATCGCGGGAGGTTTGCCGTGACGATGCCGGCTTCCGAAGCGAGCGAAGAAGTACTCGGCGAATACATGATCGGAACGAAGAAAGGAAACGCCGCTTGACCGCACCGGTCGCGGCGGCGGAAAAGACGCCGCGGCGTTTCGCGGCATCGGCGTGGCGCGAGCGGGCGGAAGAAGCGCTGCTTCCCCCCTTCGTCGCGCTTCTCGTAGCTCTGATCTGCGGCGATCTGCTGATTCTCAGCTACGGACAGTCGCCACTGGCGGTGTACCGCCTGCTGCTCGAGGGCACCTGGGGGAACGCCTACGGCTTCGGCCAGGTGTTGTACAAGGCAACGACGCTCACGTTCACCGGACTGGCCGTTTCATTCGGACTTCGCGCCGGGTTGTTCAACATCGGCGGCGAGAGCCAGCTGGCCGCCGGAGGTTTTGCGGCGGCGTTGGCGGGGCTCGCCCTTCCGGCTGGAACGCCGCTGGTGCTTGCTCTTCCGCTCTGCATCCTGGCCGCCGGGGCCGCGGGCGGAGCGGTGGGCTCCGTACCTGCCTACCTCAAGACCAGATTCGGCGCGCACGAGGTGATCGTCACGATCATGCTCAACTTCGTCGTGCTGGCGTTCCTCAACTGGATCATCGCCGCGCACTTGCACGTCCCCGAGACGCTGCACACACCCGAGATCCGCGCCGGCGCGCTGCCGCGCCTGTCGGACATGTTCAGCGCTTTTCACGGCTCTGCCGCGAACCTGGCGATGATCGTGGTGCTGCTGGTGGCGGCAGCCGTGCGGTTCTACCTGTTCCGCACGAGCGGCGGTTACGCGCTGCGCGCCGTTGGCTTGCAGCCGGATGCGGCGGAGTACGGCGGGATCAATGTCGGCCGGGTCTGGCTCAAGGCGCTCACGGTCTCCGGAGTCATCGCCGGAATGGGCGGCATCAATTACGTGCTCGGCTACAAGCACTACTACGAGGATGGCTTCGCCAGCGGCGCGGGGTTCCTCGGAATCGCGGTGGCGCTGGTCGGCCGGAGCAATCCCTTCGGCGTCGTCGTCGCGGCGTTTTTCTTCGCGACGCTGTCGCAGGGCGGTCTGGCGATCCACGCGCTGGTCCCGAAGCAGATGATGGATGTGCTCCAGGGCGTGGTGATTCTGGCCGTGGCAATGGCCGTTCCGGAAGTGCGGCGCGTTCTGCGCGGCAGTCGCAGACGGAGCAACGCATGAACGCGATCGATTTCCTGACTCAGATGATCCGGATCGCGATTCCCTACCTGTTCGCGGCCAGCGGAGGAGTGATTGCCGAGCGGGCGGGAATCATCAGCCTGACGCTCGAGGGGTTCATGCTGAGCGGCGCTTTCGGCGCGGCGCTCGGGACTCACTACTCGGGTAGCCCGCTCGTTGGTGTGCTGAGCGGTATTCTGAGCGGGCTCATCTTCTCGCTGATCCACGCGCTGGCGACGATCCGCTACCGCTCCGACCAGGTGGTCACCGGCATCGCGATCAATCTTCTGGCAATCGGAGTCACGCGCTTTTTTCTCAAGCTCGCTTTCGACAGCTCGTCGAATTCTCCGCGAGTCGAGGGGTTCGGCGGCAGCACGGCGGCGGCCGGCTTCGACAACCCCCTGCTCTGGCTCGGCCTGATCGTTGCGCCCGTGGTAGCGTTCCTGATTTATCGCACGCCTTATGGTTTGCGCGTTCGCGCCGCGGGAGATCATCCCGAAGCGGCGGAGAGTGTCGGAGTCAGTGTCAGGCGCGTGCGGTACATGGCGGTCGCGATCTCGGGGATTCTTGCCGGGCTCGGCGGCGTGTATCTCGCTCTCGATCAGCACCAGTTCACCGATCAGATGACGGCCGGCCGCGGGTTCATCGCGATCTCGGCGGTGATCTTCGGCAGGTGGAATCCGATCCGTGTCGCCCTCGCGTGTCTGCTGTTCGCCGCGGCGGAGACGCTCCAGATACAGCTGCAGGGCAGCCACGCGATTCCCTCGCAGTTCATCGAGATGATTCCCTACGTGCTGACGATCATCGCCCTGGCGGGCGTCGTCGGGCGCTCGGTGCCGCCGGCCGCGCTGGGCAGAGCGGCAGACTAGAGTGCCTTCACGGGTGCGGGGAAGGTTTTCCGCGATGACGCGCGGAAAGCTCTTCGTGCTCATCATCACCAATTTCGTGGACATGGTGGGGCTGCTGATGGTGCTGCCCCTCATTCCGTTTTACGCCATGGACATGGGTGGTGGCGGCCTGATCGTCGCGATCCTGGTTGTGTCGTTCACGGCGGCGCAGCTGTTGAGCGCACCGCTGTGGGGACGGTTCTCCGACAGATATGGCCGGCGACCGGCTCTCCTGGTCGGCCTCACCGCGGCAGCGGTGGCTTACATCGTTTTCGCGTTCGCCACTTCCATCTGGCTGCTGCTGCTATCGCGGATCGTGCAGGGCGCGGGTGGAGGAACGGTCGGTGTGATTCAGGCTTACGTAGCGGACGCGGTCGAGCCGGAGAACAGGGCGAAGGCACTCGGCTGGTTGTCGGCGGCCACGAATGTGGGAGTAGCGATCGGTCCGGCGCTGGGATCCGCGGCGCTCGTGATGGGACGACCGGGCCCTGGTCTTACGGCGGCGGGATTGTGTCTGCTCAACATTTTTTTCGCGTGGCGGTTCCTGCGTGAGTCGCGCGACATGACCGACGTTTCGGACAAAAAGCCCGGAACGTCGCGTGCGATGATCGCGCGCGTCATCAGTCACGCCGGCGAGCCCGCGCCGAAGCTGATATGGATCTACGCGATCGCGATGGGCGCGTTCTCGGGACTGATGGCGATACTGGCGCTGTTCCTGGCCGACAGGTTCGGAGTGAACGAGGACAACATCTGGATCTTTTTCAGCTACGTCGGCGTGATCTCCGTCGTGACGCGGGCGGGAATTCTCGGCTGGGCGGTGGATCGGTATGGCGAGGCGCGCCTGTCCCGGGTGGGGCTCATTCTCCTCGCGGTAGGCCTGGCGACTATTCCGTTCGCTGTCGGCTACGTCACGCTTGCCTTGTCGGTCGCGCTGATTCCCCTTGGCACCGCGTTCACATTCCCGTGCGTGACGTCGATGTTGTCGCGCGTGATACCCAGCAGGGAGCGCGGGATGTATATGGGAGTGCAACAGACGTTCGGGGGGCTTGCCCGCGTGATCGTGCCGTTGTGGGCAGGGTTCGCTTACGACCACTTTGGTAAGACCGTTCCTTTTTTCACTTCAGCGGCGCTGGTTGGTGGAACGCTCCTGTTCGGTCGCGGCATGGACGACGGGCGAGCGCGCGCGTCGACCGCCGATCAGGCCGCAGCGAAGCTGGACACCGAGAAAATCGCGGGTTAAAAAAGCGCGATCGGCGCGGGCGTTGGCTGCGGGCAAGGCCGGTCGAGAGGATACCTGAGACTGACCGGAGGACACCGCTCTACTGTCATCCATACCGAGAGTTCGGAAATGGACTGCGACATCCTCGCAAGACTTCGCAATCTCCTGACGGGGATGCACGCGCAAGATATTGGCGGCGCCTCGTTTGCGATCGGCATACTCCTTGGAGAGGCGCATATCACTGCGAACTGCTTGCAAGGGTCTGGTTCTCTCCGCAGGATATGTAGTCCATATAATCATTAGTTAGGTAGCGGCTTGAGAGCGGAGTTGCGATGAGAAATCGAGGCGGTTGGCAGGCGTTCACCGAGTGGGCATTGGCTCTAGCTCTCCTGTCCTTCGCGGTGATCGGAGCCGCCTCCATTGGAATGTTTGTCTTACCATTCGCTTTACTGGCTCTCGCACTAGCGACTCGAAGAAATCGTGCGTGGCCCGAAGCGCCAACGGGCGGCCTAAGTGGGGTCGGCAGTATTTGTCTTTTTGTGGCATACGTAAGCCGAGCGTATTCCCCGTGTCCGGAAGGGACCATTAAGAGGCGGGTCGCTAAAGGCGAAAGCAGCAGCTTCTCGTGCGGAGGCTTCGATCCGCTGCCGTGGCTGACAGTCGGACTGCTATTAATTGCCGCGGGCGTCGTGGGTTTTCTGCTATCCAGACGAAGGCGCCTCGCCGCTGCCG
>DASTTD010000214.1:0-9113 GCA_035760325.1 Gemmatimonadaceae bacterium | reverse complement strand
CGCGGCGATCTGGATCTCCGCCCGGGGGAGTGGCGGGTGTCCTCTTCGGCCGCAACGCTCGCTCGGGCGGAGCCCCAGGGCGCGCGACCGCCCGCTCCGCGGGGAGGTCGCTGGGTCTCCTTGTCGCTCGCTGAAACCCGCTTTGCAGAACCCTCCCACCTCACCTCCATGCTCCAAGAACTCACGGAGCACTACGCCGCTTCTTGCGCCGGTACCCATGCGCAAGCTCCCCCCTTTTTCGATGTGCCGTCGCGGCGCGGGAGCATTGAAGCCGCCGGGCTCACTGCATTGATCATTGATCGGCGGGCCGAGCCCGTGGTGGAGCCACCAGTTGGTTTCGCGTGCGGGTTGAACCTCTTCGTGGGGAGTGGCGGGTGTCCTCGCGGGCCGCTTTCGCGAGCGACCAGGAGACCCAGCGACTTCCCCGCGGAGCGCGCGGTCGCGCGCCCTGGGGCTCCGCCCGAGCGAGCGTAGCGGCCGAAGAGGACACCCGCCACTCCCCCGGGCGGAGATCCAGATCGCCGCGAAACCAAACTGACCGCGATAATTTCACGGGCATGACGGTCGCCAGGATCAACGCCAAGGGAGCACGCCGGTGGGCGGGCGGACATGCCTGGGTCTACCGCAGCGATGTGATCGACCGGCCTCTCGTCGGCGCCGGAGCCGTCCTCGTTCACGACGCGCGCGGAAAACCCCTCGGCTGGGCCCTCTGGAGTCCGGAGTCGGAGATATCACTGCGGCTGCTCGAGTCAGATCCCGATGCCGTGATCGACCAGGCCTGGTGGGATGCGCGGATCGCCGCTTCGATCTCGCGTCGGATACCCCTGGAGGAGCATACGAACGCGCTCCGACTCATCCACGGCGAGGCTGACGGCTGCCCTTCCCTCGTGTGCGACCGCTACGACTCCTGGCTCGTCGTCCAGTTCATGAGCGCCGGGCTCGAGGCATTCCGCGCCGAGATCGTCGGCGCTCTTACCGCCCTTGTCGAGCCCGCCGGGATTCTCGCGCGAAATGATGTGCCTCTGCGGTCGAAGGAGGGACTCGCGCGCGAGACTGTGGTGCTGCATGGAGATGTACCGCGCGAGGTGGAAGTCCAGGAATACGGCGTCAGGTTTCTCGCCGCACCGTGGACGGGTCAGAAAACCGGAGCGTTTCTCGACCAGCGCGAGAACCGCCGCTTCGTCGGCAGCGTCGCGCGCGGACGCGCCCTCGACTGTTTCAGCTATCACGGCTCGTTCGCGCTGCATCTCGCGCAGAACGCAACTCACGTGACGGCTCTCGATTCGTCGGGGGCGGCACTCGCCCGCGCCGCCGAAAACGCGGCGCGGAATTCCCTCGACAACATTTCCTTCATCGAGGCCAACGCGTTCGACTACCTCAGGGAGAAGGAGCGGGAGGGTACGACGTTCGATACGATCGTGCTGGATCCGCCCGCCTTCGCCAAGACGCGGCCGGCGCTATCCGGGGCGCTCCGCGGCTACAAGGACATCAATCTGAGAGCGATGCGACTCCTTGCCCCGGGCGGACTGCTCTACACGGCGAGCTGCAGCTTTCACTTGAGCAGATCGATGTTTCTGGAGATGCTGCAGGAAGCCGCAGCCGACAGCGGACGTCGCGTCGCGATCCGGGCATTGACCGGGCAGCCGATCGACCATCCCGAGGTGCTGACGATGCCGGAGACCGGATATATCAAAGGGGCACTGCTGGAAGTCATGGATTGATTTCCGCGGCCTGGTTGCTTTTTGAGTTTTGAGTTTACCGTTGTTGCGTTGTCCGTTTTTCAGTTGGGACGCGGAACGCGGCAGGTAAACGCAATAACGCACAACGCAATGACGGTAAACTCATAACTCAAAAAGGATGTCAGTGCCGGCCACCAGCCTCCCTATCCGCGTTGACAGCCGGGACAGAAATACGTCGACCGCCCCGCCTGTACGATGCGCGCGATGATTCCATCTCCGCGTCTGCATTCCTTCCCTTCGCGGTCATAGACGGCGAAGCGCTCGACTCCGCGTTTGTCGGTGTAACGTCCGGGCCGCCTCTTCTTCGGGCTGAGCACCAGCCTGATTGATTCGACGAGCGTCTCGAGCTTGTCCCTCGAGACTTCCGCCGCCGGACAGCGTGGATCTATCTTCGCCTCCCAGAGCGCCTCCGCCGCGTAGATATTGCCCAGTCCGGCGATCACGGACTGGTCCATCAGGGCCGGCTTGATGGCGATCTTCTTTCGCCTCAGCACGTCGATCAGGTAGTCGGCGTCGAGGGTGACATCACTCGCCTCGCGACCAAGCCTGGGAAGCGAAGACTCCCCCTTCCTGTCGAGAGTGATCGAAGAAAGCGCGCGGCGATCGACGAGTGATATGCGCGTTCCGTCGGTGAGATCGATCGCGGCGCGCGCGAAGCGATCCAGCGGCTCGTCCACCGTCCCGACCGCCCAGTCGCCGTTCATGCGGAAGTGGACGACGAGCGTGTCGCCGCTGTCGAGCAGCAGCAGCTGGTGCTTGCCTCGCCGCTCAATGTTCTCAATGCGCCTGCCCTTCGCCCGACGCGCCTGGGCGGGCTTGAACTTCTTCCTGAGCGATGGGTGAATCGCCTTCACCGCCAGGATGGTTTTGCCCAGCGCGGCGCGGCGGATCTGTCGGGCAGCGCTTTCGACTTCAGGAAGTTCAGGCATCGGTTTGTGGAAATCTCCCCTTGCAATGTGGACAAGTCGCCCTACCTTATCGCTGCCCCACCCACCCGTTTATCAAAAACTGATTAATGGCCCCACACCAGCCTCGGTCTCTGAAGTACGAGTACGAGCTGTACGTAGAAAACGAGATCGAGAACTACAAGGAATCTGTCTCACGCCCGGCCATCCTCAAGATCGGTGACGAGGCCGCCGCGGTGCTCCGCGCGCAGGAGCAGTTCGCGATGGACGAGCTCGTTCTGTGGGCAGAGGTCGATCGGATCATCCGGAAGCGGCTGCGCATTCCGGCGTACGAAACGTGGCGGCGGAAGCGGGTCAAGATTCTCGAGGAGTATCGCCGTCCGGAACACTGGGGTCTGAGGCCCGACAGCGTGCTGGCGCGGGAGATCCATCCCCCGGCTGAATCAAAGGTACTGGTCGCGGGAAGCGAAATTGATGGAGCGGCACTGTATCTCGCCGCCCACGGATGTGACGTCACCGCCCTCGACAGCGAAGCCAACTCCCTCGAGCGCGTAATGAACGCGGCGCACGCCGCCGGGCTGACCGACAAGATCCAGGGACACCTGTCGGATCTTTCCAGCTGGGCCCCTGAGTCGCCGCTCGCCGCCGTCATCTGCACGTCGGCTGCTTTCGCGAATCTCAACGCCTCGGAAAGGATGCGCGCTTTCGAAATCCTTCAGAACGCCACAGGCGATGGCGGCGTTCATCTGGTCGGAACTATCGTCCAGGGACAGCGTGGAGTGTCGGTCACCGAGCTGCGCCGCCGCTACAAGGGCTGGTCTATCTCGGTCGAGGAAGATTCGGCCAGCTCCAAGAGCTTCCTGGCGAAGAAAATCGCCAGCTGACCCTGGTGTCATAAGGACACGGGTGTCTCAGCGAGAGTGTGTTATTCTGCGACACTCTCCGCGCCAGAAAATCGGAGCCTTCGCGCAAGTTGTTGCTTAACAACTACTTGCAAGTCACGTCACATATGGCACGAGGGGTGCCTTTACGGTCCCCGGGTGTGTTCGACAAATCATATCAATGAGAACGTCCAATGAAACAAAATCGTAAGGATAGCGGCGCTACTGAGCCGATTGGAATCGTGATTTCCCGCGGCGACCGGACTGAGCCAACCCCGGTTTTCTCCGCTTACATCTGGGGCCCCGCCCCCGAGGCCATTAAGGAGTCGGCGACCCGCGCGGCCTGATCCCGCTACTATTTAGGTAGTCAGCGAGGCAGTTAGACTCCGTCGAACCGGCTCCGCGTTGATCGCGGAGCCGTTTTGCATCCCGGGCCCGGTATGCCCCTTGCCCCCTCGTCCCGCCGTGGATAGCCAGTCTCCTCCGTCGTCCGGTTCCGCCAGTCCGTCGTCCGGTTCCGCCAGCCTGTCGCCCAACTGGGAAGGCGAGCGCCACGCCCTTCTCTCGCAGCGCATCTCCGACATCGGCCTGGAGATTCGGGGAACACTGCTCGAGAAGCTCGTCAACCAGCTGTATGAGGAGCTCGCGGCGAAAGGGCTCGCCTTTCGTCCCCCCGTCTACCTGAGCGATCAATGGGGTTGCCCGGATGGAACGCCGATAATCGGCGTTCCATTCTACCTGGCGGACGCGCGTCTGTCGCGAATCGAGGAGGACTATTCGCAGGCAGTCGAATCCGAAGCGGAATCAATGCGATACCTGCGGCACGAGGCCGGTCACGCATTCAACTACGCGTATCGGTTCTACGACCGCGCGGCCTGGCGAAAGATGTTCGGTCCATACTCGCGCCCTTATCGCGACAGATATCGCGCCGATCCATTCTCCCGCGAATTCGTGCGCCACATACTCGGCTGGTACGCGCAGAAGCATCCCGACGAGGATTTTTCCGAGACATTCGCGGTCTGGCTCACGCCCGGCATCGACTGGAGGGAGGCGTACGAAGGGTGGGGCGCGCTCAGGAAGCTCGAGTACGTCGACAAGCTGATGAAAGAGGTCGCGAACAAGGTGCCGGAGGTACCGGAGCCGGGCGAGGACGACCTCCCCGTGTCGGCAATGCAGTACACGCTCGCCGAGCACTACCAGGAGCACGAGGAGAGCATCCCGATCCGCGACCCCAGGATATTCGACGGCGACCTGAAGACGATCTTCGTTGCGGAATCGCAGGCGCCCGGCGGCGTACGGGCCGCGGACTTCATCACGCTTCACCGGCGGGAGATCGTGACGCGCATCTCGTACTGGACGGGCGAGAGCGCATCAGTGGTCCGACAGTTCGTCGAATTTCTCACCGACCGCGTAGCTTTACTCGATCTGCGACTCGGCGGCCTCGAGGCGTCGACGTTGATCGAGCTCACTGCATTCGGGACGGCGGTGATAATGAACTATCGTCACACTGACGCGATCGATGGCACCGATGCGGGAGATGACAACTGAAAGTCACGATCCTTCATAGCAAGGATGCTCTCGAGCCGCCGGTGGATCCGGTTTTGGATCAGCTTGAAGGAGCGCTCGTAGCCGGAGGTCACACCACTCGCCGCCTCCCCGTCGACGCCGAGATTCAGCCGCTGATAAACGAGCTGACGGCGGAAAGCCCCGATCTCGTGTTCAACCTGGCCGAATCTTTTCGCGGCAAGAGCGCGCTGGAGTCGAACGTCGCGGCCCTGCTCAATCTCATCGACCTTCGATACACCGGTTCGAGCCCCGCCGGCCTGATGCTCGCCGGCGACAAGACGCTGACCAAGAAGGTACTGGCATTTCACGGCATCCTCAGCGCCAAGTTTGCCACCGTGTACCGCGGGCAGGTCGACTGGTCTGGCGACATCAGCTTTCCGCTGCTGGTAAAGCCACCGCAGGAAGACGCGTCGCTTGGCATCAGCCAGAAGTCCATCGTCAACAACGTGAAGGAGCTCCTCGACGTGATCAGCGGCACCCAGCAGGAGTACCAGTCGGCGGTCCTGGTGGAGGAGTTCATCGACGGCCGCGAGTTCTACGTCGGCGTGCTTGGCAACAGCAAGGTGGAAGCGCTCCCGATCATCGAGCTGGACTTCTCGAAGTTTCCGAAGGATCTGCCGAAGATCGCCAGCTGGGAAGCGAAGTGGGGCGACGATGGCGATGAGAAGGGCGAGCAGTTCGCGGGAACGGAATCGATCTTTCCCACCGATCTTCCCGAGGAGCTGGCGAAGCGGATCCAGCAGGTCGCCATAGATTCGTTCCAGGCGCTCCGGCTCCGCGATTACGGCCGCATCGACCTGCGCGTGACGGCGAAGGAGGAGATTTACGTCATCGAGGCGAATCCAAACTGCTATCTCGAGGCAAAAAGCGAGTTTGCCCGGGCGGCGCAGAAAGCGGGGCTGGAATACCGCGCGCTCATCTCACGGATAGTGGATCTCGCCAGCGCGCGATATTCCCGGTGAAGGCATTCCCGCCAAACAAAAAAGCCGACGACATCGCCGGCTTTTTCGTTGAGCTGATGAAGCCTGCTACCTGCGTCTGCGGCTGGATTTCCGTGCGGCCTTCTTGGCTGCGGCTTTTCTCGCACGCGTGCGCGCACCCTTGCGTGCCGAAGCGCTCCGCTGGGCCTTGGTTCTGCGGCCACCGCTCTTCTTGGCGGCGCTCTTTCGTGCCCGCTTTCTCGCTGCTGCCATTTTCGTCTCTCCACGATGAAGTAGAAACTCTCGAGCGATTCCCGATGGAATCGGCGAGTCCTGCATCGCGTCCTGACCGGCACGCGGTTTCCAAAAGTCGCTGTGTCGCCGTGCTTTGCATCGCACCTGCCGACTGGCGGCGAATATAGAACGCAAGAGATGTGCAAGCAATACTGCGAATGCGAGTGATTCCCGTGATCGACGATCACTTCCAAAAGTCTCACGCCGGCGTCAGGTTAGATTCCGCGCTCGAAAAAAAGTTTTCGGATCGCGAAGGTTCCGTCTCTCAAGGGAGTGACCGCTAGTGAAAGCGCTGGTGAAGGAATCCGCCGCACCTGGTTTCACTCTGAAGGACGTGGCGGAGCCGGCGGTCCGTGAGGACGAGGTCCTCATTCGCGTGCGGCGGGCGGGTGTGTGCGGGACAGATGTGCACATCTACGACTGGGATGCGTGGGCGAAGGGCCGATGCAAGCCTCCGTTCGTGGTGGGACACGAGTTCGCCGGTGACGTCGTGCGAGTGGGACGCCTGGTCACCGCTGTCAGGGAGGGCGACCGGGTCACGGCCGAAGGGCACATCGTGGACGGACGCTGCCTGCTGTGCCGGACGGGCAACGCGCACATCTGTCCTCATACGCGCATCATCGGAGTCGACCGCGACGGCTGCTTCGCGGAGTACATCTCGATGCCTGCGACGAACGTCTGGCACCTGGACGACGAAATCTCCTTCGACATCGGCGGAATCCACGATCCGATGGGCAACGCCTTTCACACCGCTCTCACCGCCGACATCCCGGGTGCGACGGTTCTGATCACGGGCTGCGGGCCGATCGGGCTCTTTGCCGTGGGCATCTGCCGGGCGGCGGGCGCGTCGCGTGTGATCGCGACCGATGTGAACGAGACTCGCCTCGATCTCGCCAGGAGAATGGGCGCGCACGATGCGGTCCGGCCGGAGCAGGCTGCGGAAGTAGTGAAGCGCACAACGGGCCTTGGTGTCGATGTGGTTCTCGAGATGTCGGGCGTGCCCGCCGCCATCCACCAGGCGTTCGCGCTGGTTCGCGTCGGAGGACGCGTGCAGATGCTCGGGATCCCGTCCAGGAAAATCGACTTCGACCTGGCCACCGAGGTGATATTCAAGGGTCTCACCATCTACGGCGTGGTGGGGCGCCGGATGTACGAGACGTGGCATCAGATGACCAGGTTTCTCCGATCCGGTGAGTTCGATCCCACGCCAGTGATCACCCACCGCTTCCCGCTCGCCGAGGCGGATGCGGCGATCGCCGCCATCAAGTCAGGCGAAGCGGGAAAAGTCATCTTCGAGATAGCGTGAGGGAGGCGGAGTGGCGCTGAACACCAATTTCGATGCGGCGATGCGCGCCGGCATCGAGAAGCTCAAACAGGATCGCGTATACAAGCGCCTCAACTACCTCGCCTCGCCTCAGAGCTCGAGGGTGCAGATGGAGGGACGCGGCGAGGTCCTCATTCTATCGTCCAACAATTACCTGGGGCTCAGCGCGGAGCCGGCGGTGGTGAAGGCGGGCATCGATGGCCTCGAGCGATACGGGGCCGGCACAGGCAGCGTCCGCTTCATCTGCGGCACGTTCACTATCCACCGCGAGCTGGAGCAGGCGATCGCGGACCTCGTCGGGACGCCCGCATCGCTCAGCTACGTCTCGGCGTGGAACGCGAACGAGGGACTGACCGCGTCCATCGTCGAGCAGAACGATTTCGTCGTATCGGACGCGCTGAATCACGCCTCGATCATCGACTCGATCCGCCTCGCGAAAGCGATCACGAAGTGCGCGACGGCCGTGTATGCCCATTCCGATCTCGACGACCTGAAGGCGAAGCTCGAAAGCGCGAAGTCCGCCCGGCGCCGCATCATCTGGACGGATGGCGTGTTCTCGATGGAGGGCAGCATCGCCAGGCTTCCCGACCTGCTCCAGCTCGCCCGCGACCATGACGCTATCGTCGTGGTGGACGATTCTCACGGTACCGGTGTCCTGGGCGCGACCGGTCGGGGGACTGCCGAGCACTTCGGGGTGCTGGGGGAAGTGGATGTAATTACATCGACGCTGGGGAAGGCGCTGGGGGGCGCTGCGGGGGGCTTCGTGGCGGGCCCGGAATCGCTTTGCGACATGCTGACGCAGCGATCGCGCCCTCAGCTCTTTTCCAACGCGCTTCCTCCCACGGTCGCGGCGAGCGCTCTCGGAGCGATCCGCCACCTGGAGCACAATCCCGAGCTCGTGCGGAAGCTCAACGAGAACACCCGTTATTTCCGCTCCGCCCTCACTGAAGCGGGCTTCAAGCCGCTCGCCGGGGAGACCCCGATCGTGCCCATCATCGTGGGGGAGACGGCTACCGCGATAAAAATGAGTGACATGTTGTTGGACGAAGGCGTCTTTGTGACAGGGTTCGGCTTTCCGGTCGTGCCCCAGGGGCAGGCGCGTGTGCGCTGTCAGCTCAGCGCTGCCCATTCACGCGACGATCTGGACGAGGCCATGGCGGCCTTCCGCACCGTCGGGACGAAGCTAGGCATAATCTAGGGGACGCCTCAATGCAGAAGCTCAGAGCAGTCGCAATCGCAATTATCGCCACGGCCATTGGCGCGACCGATGCTGCCGCGCAAAGCTCGAGAAATTTCGAAGACTCGTGGTTCTGGGGAGCGAAAGGGGGAATCAACACTTTCTCTCAGCCCGGCGAGGGAAATACTTCGACCGCGAATCTCGGCATCGACTGGCTCATCACGCGGAAGAGAGGCGGCCTGTACGTATCCGGCGACCAGTCGATCTTCGAGCGCGACGTAATCGTCGACGATCCCGGCTCGATTTC
>DASTTD010000213.1:0-6062 GCA_035760325.1 Gemmatimonadaceae bacterium | reverse complement strand
GCGCGAAGACGCGAGGTTCAGGAAGCATTCATGTCGGAGAAGATCCGCGCGATAGTCGCCACCAATGCCTTCGGCATGGGGATCGACAAGCCGAACGTTCGCCTGGTGATCCACTATGCCATGCCCGGCAGTCTGGAAGCGTACTATCAGGAAGCCGGGCGGGCAGGACGGGATGGGAAGCACTCGGACGTATTTCTGCTGCACGCGTTCCCGGATCGATTCACTCATGAGTTCTTCATCAAGGGATCCTATCCGGAGCGTGAAATCGTCGAGCAGACCTACGCGACGCTGAGAAAGCTCGCGGGCGCGCAGGGATTCGTGAGTCTCGATGCGGCCGGAGTACTCCGCTCCATCAAGGCGAAAGCCTCGACGAGAGAAATAGAGGGCGCGATCCGGATTCTCGAGAAGTACCGCGCCGTTACGCAGAGCAACGGTGAGATGTCGCGCGTGCATGTGCGCCTCCTGGCCACGCCCGACCGAATCAGGCGCGAGCTCACAGGCGTGGCCAATCAGGAGCTCGGGTTGCTGCGCGCGCTCTGGCGCGGCGTGGGCCCCAGCCTCAGCGTCGGAGCGAACGTCGATCTCGATGGTCTGCCCCCGGGACTGGGCGGCGCCGCCCGCTGCATTCCGCTGCTGCAGTCGCTCGAGGAAAAACAGTTCCTGCATTGGGAACGGCTCAACAGCGGACTGCATCTGACGGACTCGAGCGCGCCGGTGTCGAAGTTCGCGATCGACTGGGCTCTCATCGATCGGCGTCGCGCGGGAGATCTCGCCAAGCTGCAGGCGGTCCAGAAATACGCGTACACGAGGGAATGCAGGCGCGGATTCGTCCTGCGCTATTTCGGGGATCCCGCGGCGCGGCGGCGTTGTGACGGCTGCGACAATTGCCTCGGCATCACGGCAGTGGCTGCGCCTGCAGCCGCGACGAATGCGAGGCGGAGTCGCGGCTCCGCGAAAGGACGAGGCCCGCACCGTGCGGCTGCCGTTACGGCTTCCGACGATGTAGCTCTCGATCCAGCCGGCGAGCGCGTGTTCGTCGCGCTCAAGGGAGTTCGGAGCGCGATCGCGCGAGAGGAACAAGTTCCGGCTTATGTTGTATTCTCCGATCGCACGCTGGCCGAGCTGGCGGCTCGGCGTCCCCAGTCGCTCAACGCACTGAGTGACGTGCGCGGCGTCGGACCGATGAAGCTCGAGCGCTACGGCGCACGATTCCTGGCGGCGATCACCCAATCCGACGAGACGGAAGCAGCATGAGAAAGCTGGCGCGTTGTCTTATCACGTTCGCAGTTCCCGCAACCGCAGCGGCGCAAAGCGGGGTACCGGGGGACAGCGGCGCGTCACGGCTGCCCTTTGACCCTGCCGTAACGGTCGGGACGCTCCCGAACGGCCTGCGCTACTACATCAGGACGAATCCGCAGCCGGAAAACCGCGCCGAGCTGCGTCTGGTCGTAAACGCCGGCTCGGTGCTCGAGGAAGAAAATCAGCGGGGACTGGCGCACATGGTCGAGCACATGGCGTTTCGCGGCACCCGCCGGTTCTCCGGCAACGAGATCACCAGCTATCTCGAATCGATCGGAATGCGATTCGGCCCGGACATCAACGCATTCACGAGCTTCGACGAAACCGTGTACATGATGACGATTCCGACGGACACGGCCGCGATCGTCGACAAGGGGTTCCAGATCCTCGCCGAATGGGCCAACAGCGTCATTTTCGACTCCGCCGCGGTCGAGAAGGAAAGACCGGTGGTAATCGAGGAATGGCGTCTGGGGCAGGGGGCGGAGAACAGGATGCAGAACAAGTGGTTTCCGGTTCTGTTCTCCGGCTCCCGGTACGCTTCACGTCTTCCGATCGGCGACAAATCGGTTCTCGAGAGCTACACCGTGGCCACACTCCGCCGGTACTACGACACCTGGTACAGGCCTGACCTGATGGCCGTGGTCGCCGTCGGCGACTTCGACGCGAAGCAGATCGAAGCTCTCATCAAGCGCCACCTGGGTCCGATCCGGCGTTCGTGGACTCCGAAGCCGAGACCGGTATTTCCCGTTCCGCCGCACGACACCACGCTCGTTTCGATAACGACGGACAGGGAAGCAACGCGCTCAATCGTGCGCCTGGTCTACAAGCAGCCGGAACGCACGACTACGACCTTGGCGGCATATCGGCAAAAACGAGTCGAGCAGCTCTTCAGCTCCATCTTCAACGACCGGCTCTCGGAGATCACTCAGAAACCCAATCCGCCGTTCATCACCGCGTTCGCGGGGCAGGGGGAGCTCGTGCGCTCAGCGGAGTCCTTCTCGCTGACGGCGATCGTGGCGGACAATGGAATTACCCGGGGGCTCGACGCATTGTTGACCGAGGGCGAGCGAGTTCGACGGTTCGGATTTCTCCAGGCGGAGCTCGACCGGGCGAAAAAGGATCTCCTGCGCGGACTGGAGCAGGCGTATGCGGAACGGGCAAAGACCAACTCGGTCGCGTACGCCGGTGCGTACACCAGCGCGTTCCTCCAGGGCGAGCCAGCAACGGGCATCGCGTACGATCTCGCGACGACGAGAGCGCTGCTCCCGACGATCACGCTCGCCGAGGTCAACAGACTGGCCGGAGAGTGGATGAGGGAGAGGAATCGGGCGATCGCTACGACGTCTCCCGAGAAGCCCGGAATCGTAAATCCGACGCGCGGCGAGCTGCTCGTTGCGCTCGACCGGGTCCGCGGCGCCGGAATCCTGCCATACCGCGAATCGCGTCTTGCCGGGAGGCTGGTAGATAATCCCCCCGCTGGCGGTACCGTCGTTTCCGAGCGTCAGGTGAAGGAGATCGGAGTAACCGAGTGGAAGCTTTCGAACGGCGTTCGTGTGTTGCTCAAGCCCACTGACTTCAAGGCCGATCAGATCATCTTCAGCGCTTACAGCCCGGGGGGCGCATCACTTCTCCCGGATTCGACTTTTCTATCCGCCAGCGGCGCGGACCTGATCCCCGCGATCAGTGGAGTCGGAAAGTTCAGCCTCGTCGACCTGCAAAAGTTTCTTGCCGGAACCAAGGCATCGGTGTCCACCTCGATCGGCGATCTGGCCGAAGGCATTTCGGGCGAAGGCTCCCCCCGCGATCTCGAAACGATGCTCGAGCTCGTTTTCCTGTACTTCACCGCGCCGCGGCTGGACACATCCGCGGTCACCGCTTTTCTCGAGCGCTACAAGGGAGTTCTCGCGAACAGGAACGCGAGTCCGGAGGTTGCCTTCTCCGACACGTTGCAGGTGACGATGTCGCAGCATTCACGGCGGGCGCAGCCGATATCGTCCGCGCTGATCGACAGCATCAGCCTTTCCAGATCCTTTGATTTCTACAAGGAGCGATTCGCGGACGCCAGCGACTTTACTTTCGTGTTCGTCGGCAACATCAATCTCGATTCCGTCAGGCCGCGAATAGCCAAATGGCTGGGAGGCCTGCCCGCGACCGGCCGGAAGGAAACGTGGCGGGATACGCGTATCCGACCACCTACCGGAGTGATCGAACGAGTGGTGAAAAAGGGCGTCGAGCCAAAGGCCCGCACCGCCGTGATTTTTACCGGTCCCTTCGAATACACTCGCGAAAATCGATATCATCTCACGGCTCTGGCCGAGCTGCTCAATATCAAGCTTCGTGAAACACTGCGTGAGAACCTCGGCGGCACCTACGGTGTGAGCGTCGGCGCATCGGCGGCCAGGGAGCCCGTACCCGCCTTCAGCTTTTCCATCGGTTTCGGATCAGCACCCGAGCGTCTCGATGCGCTCACCGCAGCCGCGCTCGCGCAGATCGACAGCGTCAAGCAGCTGGGAGTGGGAGCCGACTACGTAGCGAAGGTCAGACAAGCCGCGCTGCGGAGTCGCGAAACGGGGCTCAAGGAGAACAAGTACTGGCTGACGCAGATCTCCGCCTTCGATCAGAGCGGGTGGGCGTTGGCGACCATTCCGGATGCGGACAAGTTCATTGCGACGCTGACCTCCGAAGACCTGCAGCGGGCGGCGCGAAAATATCTCAGAACCGACAACTACGTGAGAGTATCACTGTTTCCGGAAAATCTGCCGGCAGCGACGCCCAGGGAATAGCCACGAATGGACGATGGGCTCTATTTCTCCGAGCAGCACCTCGCGGTACGAAGCATGGTACGTGAGTTCGCGAGGGATGAAGTTGCTCCGGTAGCGGCGGAGCTCGACGCCAGGGGAGAGTTTCCCTGGGCGAACGTAAAAAAGATGGGGGAGCTGGGATTGCTGGGGATCCCGTGGCCGGAAGAGCTCGGCGGGGCAGGCTTCGACATCCTCAGCTACATGATCGTCATCAACGAGATGGCGAAGGTGGATGCATCTCACGCGATCACGATCTCCGCCCACACCACGCTGGGCACTTCACCCATCGTCAACTTCGGAGCACCCGGGCAGCGGCAGAAGTTCGTCCCGCTGCTCGCCAGCGGCAAAGTGCTCGGCGGCTTCGGCTTGACTGAGCCGAGCGCCGGCAGCGACGCGGCAGCAACCCGGACGACCGCTGTTCGAAAGAACTCGCATTACGTGATCAACGGCTCCAAGATCTTCATTACGCACGGTGGAGTGGGCGAGATCTTCGTCATCACCGCCGTAACGGATCCGGGGAAGGGAACGAAAGGCATCAGCGCCTTCATCGTGACCAAGGAAACATCGGACCTCGAGCAGTCCGCGCGCATCGGAGTTGGGCACGACGCTTCTCTCGAGCCGCTTCGCGGCTTCACCGCGGGGCGAAAGGAGGACAAGCTCGGGTGGCGGGCGTCGGACACGAGATCACTGGTGTTCGAGGATGCAGAGGTTCCCGCGGAGAACCTTCTTGGGCACGAAGGGGAAGGCTTCACCAACTTCATGCGCACGCTGGATTCCGGGCGGGTGGGTATGGCCGCCCTCTCGCTGGGAATTGCCGAAGGCGCCTTCGAGGAGGCCCTCCGCTACTCGACCCTGCGAAAGCAATTCGGTCGGGCGATCTCCAGCTTCCAGGGCATCCAGTTTCAGCTGGCCGACATGGCGACCGAGATAGAAGCGGGAAGGCATCTCATGTTCCACGCAGCCTGGCTGGCGCAGAACAGGCAGCCTTTCGCCAAGCAGGCGGCCATCGCCAAGCTATACTGCTCGGAAGTCGCGATGCGGACGACGATCAAGGCGATCCAGATCCACGGCGGTTACGGCTACACGAAGGAGTACCCGGTGGAGAGAATGTTTCGCGATGCCAAGATCTGTGAAATCGGAGAAGGGACGTCCGAGATTCAGCGGCTCGTCATCGCGCGTCACCTGCTGAAGGAGCTGGCGGATTGACCTACTCCGAGGTGGCCAAGCGACTTCGGCTTCCACTTGGCTTTCTCTTCGGTATCGCATACCTGGTCTTTGCCCGTCCCAGTCCACTGACGCTGGCGGTCGGAGGGTTTATCGCCCTCATCGGCGTTCTCATCCGGGCGTGGGCGTCCGGGCACATCTCCAAAAATGAGCGGCTCGCCACATCCGGCCCATACGCGCATACCCGAAATCCGCTTTACTTCGGAAGCTTTCTGATCGGCGCTGGGTTCGCCATCGCCGCTCACTGGGGGCTGCTGCTCCTGGTGGTGGCGTTTTTCGTTCTCATCTACGCGCCGACAATGGAGCGCGAGCGGGCGAATATCGCGGGCCGCTTTCCGAGGGAGTACGAGACCTACGCGGCCAACGTGCCTGCGTTCGTGCCCCGTCCCACTGCCTGGCGGGGAGTGGCGGACGGAGGGAGTTCCGAGGTTGCGGGCGGCTTCAGCCCCGAGCTCTACATGAAGCACGGCGAGTGGAAGGCGGGGGTGACCTACGCCTTGGTGATCGTGTGGCTCATCTGGCGGGTAGTGACCGCAGCCTGACGCCGGGCGTCACATAGCTGCCACCCTGTAACCCGCTGGTTCCGGACTTCGTCTCGCGTCGTAAGTTGTTGTCAGCATTGCGGAAACAGGCTTGGCAGCCATAGATTGTACGCACTGACTGTTGCGCTTCGTGCATGGGGTACCCGAGCGACTCGTGGGTCCCGAACACATGGAATCGAGGCGCGCCGAAAGTGAA
>DASTTD010000212.1:0-4090 GCA_035760325.1 Gemmatimonadaceae bacterium | reverse complement strand
TGGTTCAGCTGCGGTTCAAAGGACGAGCGCGAGCGGATTCTCCATGTACCTGCGGAACGTCTGCAGAAACTTCGCCCCTGTCGCGCCGTCGATCGCCCGGTGATCGCAGCTCATCGTCACCCGCATGCGCGATCTCACCTCCACCCGGCCGTCGACCACCACCGGCTTCTCCTCCACTCCGCCCACGGCGAGAATCCCAGCCTCGGGCGGATTGATGATCGCGGTGAACTGGTCGATGCCGAACATCCCGAGGTTGGAGACGGTGAACGTAGCGCCGGTGTACTCCTCGGGGGTGAGCTTCCTCTCCCGCGCGCGGCCGGCTAGCTCACGCGCCCGCGCCGAGATCTCCCAGAGCTGGAGCCGGTCCGCGTCGAACAGCACCGGAGTGATCAGGCCTTCCTCCACCGCGACCGCCATCGCGACGTGAATCCGGTTGAACTGCCGGATCTTGTCGTCCAGCCAGTGGGCGTTGACCTCGGGATGCTCGCTCAGCGCCAGCGCCACCGCCTTGATCACGATGTCGTTGAACGAAGCCTTGTACTCGTCTCCCATCTCGGCGAGCTGGGTGCGCATCTCCGCGGCTCGGCTGACGTCGAGCTCCGCGGTGAGGAAAAATGTCGGGACCGGTCCGTTCGATTCAGCGAGCCGCCGTGCGATCGTCTTCCGGATCTGTGTGAGCGGGATGTCCTTGAAATCACCTTCGCTCGCGAGGCGCTCCGCGGCGGCGGAACGCGCGGCGCCGCCTCTGGACTTCGCCTGTTCGATATCGCGCTTGACGATGCGTCCGCCCGGTCCCGACCCCTGAATCCCGCCGAGCTCGATTCCACGCTCGGATGCGAGGCGCCGCGCGAGCGGTGAAGACCGGGCCCTCTGGCCGGGTGCTGAAGCCGGACGCGCGCCATTTCCCTTTTGTGCAGCGGGCCGCGGTGGGCCCGGACGCGGGGCCGGTGGAGCGGCGCGAGGCGCGGGTGGCGCGGCGCCCGCTCCACCGCCGGCCTTCTGCTGCGGCGGCGCGGATGCTCCGCCCGCTCCACCTCCCGCCTTTTGCTGGGGTGGGGTAGACGCCTCCCCCTGTGATTGTTTCGGCGTCTGAGGCACAGAAGTCTGTTCGGCAGTCTCCCTCGTGTCCGCGACCGCGTCGTTGGCTGGTGCTTCTTCGCCCGCGTCGTTGGCTGGTGCTTCCGCGCCCGCGCTGCCACCGGCTTGCGCTGCTTGCGCTGGAGCCGCGGCCGGAGCCGCGCCCCCGACCAGCGCATCGATGTTCTCGTCGGCTCCGGCGATCACTCCGAGGAGCGTGCCGACCGCCGAGGCGTCGCCTTCGTTCGCGATGCGCTTGCGCAGCACCCCGTCCGCGCGTGCGACGAGCTCCATCACCGCCTTGTCGGTCTCCACTTCGGCGATGACATCCCCCGTCTTCACCGCGTCGCCCTCGTTCTTCACCCATTTCACCAGCCGACCCTCTTCCATCGTCGGCGAGAGCGCTTCCATCACCACTTTGGTTGCCATAGTGAATCAGTCTAGGTAGAGGACTTTTCTTACCGCGGCGATGGCTTTGGCGGCGTCGGGCTTCGCTGCTTTCTCCAGATTCTTCGCGTACGGCATCGGGACGTCTTCCTGATGCACGCGAAGGACGGGCGCATCGAGGTCGTCGAAGCATTCGCGCTGAATGAAGTCGACTACCTGCGCGCCGACGCCGCAGATCTCCCAGCCTTCCTCCAGCACCACTGCGCGGTTGGTTTTCTGCACCGAGCGCGCGATCGCTTCGACGTCCATCGGGCGAACCGTGCGGAGATCGACCACGTCGAGATTGATTCCTTCCTTGGCCAGATCGTCGGCGATCTTCATGGCGACGAGCACCATCTTGCCGTGAGTGATGATCGAGCAGTGATCTCCCTCGCGCTTCACCTCGGCGACTCCGATCGGAACGATGTGCTCGCCTTCCGGAATCTCGCCCTTGGTGTTGTACAGCATTTCGCCTTCGAGGAACACGACCGGATTGTCGTCCCTGATCGCGGACTTCAGCAGCCCCTTGGCGTCCGCCGGTGTGCCCGGGGTGCAGACCTTCAGACCGGGAATGTGGGCGAGCCAGCTCTCCCACGCCTGCGAGTGCTGGGCCGACAGCTGGAGCGCGGCACCGTTCGGCCCGCGGAAAACCATCGGCATGTTGTACTGTCCGCCCGACATGTACATCATCTTCGCCGCGGCATTGACGACCTGGTCGAGTGCGAGAAGGGCGAAATTCCAGGTCATGAACTCGACGATCGGCCGCAGCCCGACCATTGCCGCCCCGACACCGACGCCAGCGAAGCCAAGCTCCGTTATAGGCGTGTCGACGATGCGCATTGGCCCGAACTCGTCGAGCAGGCCCTTCGAGACCTTGTAGGCGCCGTTGTACTGCGCGACCTCCTCACCCATGAGGAAGACGCGATCGTCGCGCTGCAGCTCTTCACGAAGCGCCTGAGTGAGCGCGTCGCGGTAGGTGACGACTGCCATCAGGAGGTGGTGTCCGTCATCACGTCTGTATAGAGCTTCTCGAGCGGCGGCTCGGGGCTGCCGTCGGCGAAATCCCACGAATCCTGGGCGATCGCCTTCGCTTCGTCGTCGATCTTGCGCAGATCACCTTCGGTCAGCTCACCCGCTTCATGCATCGCGTTGTGGAGGAGCAGGATCGGGTCGCGCTTCATGTTCTCCTCGAGCTCGTCCTTCGTGCGATAGGTTCCGCTGACGGCATCGGACATGGAGTGGCCCATGAAGCGGTACGTCCGCATCTCCAGCAGCGTCGGTCTTTTCTCCTTGCGTGCGCGTTCGGCGGCGCGGCCGACGGCATCGCGAACGGCGAAAACGTCCTGTCCATCCACCGATTCGCCGACCATGCGGTAACCCTTGGCACGCACTACGACATCCTCGTTTGCGGTGGAGCGCGAGATCTCCGTCCCCATTCCGTAGCGGTTGTTCTCGATGATGAAGACCACCGGGAGATCCCAGAGCGAGGCCATGTTCAGCGCTTCGTGAAAGGCCCCGATGTTCACGGCTGCTTCCCCGAAGAAACACACGCAAAGCTGGTTGCCGCGCCGATACTTGATCGCGAAACCGACGCCAGCGGCAACAGGCACGTGAGCGCCGACGATCCCATGCCCTCCGAGGAAGTTCGTCTCCTTGTCGAAGATGTGCATCGAGCCGCCCTTGCCGCCCGAGCAGCCGGTGTCACGTCCGAAGAGCTCCGCCATTATCGCGCGCGGGCTGATTCCCCGCGCCAGCGCTTGCCCGTGATCGCGGTATGCGGTGATGACATAGTCGTCCGGCCGGATCATCGACATCGTGCCGGTGGAGATCGCTTCCTGGCCGATGTACAGGTGGCAGAAGCCACCGATCTTGCCCAGGGCGTAAGCTTCAGCGCAGCGCTCCTCGAACCGGCGCTGAAGCAGCATCGATTTGAGCAGGGCGCGCCGCTCTTCCCGCGTCGTGCCGCCCATCGGCGCCGGCTTGTTCTCATCCTGTGCGTCCTGCCCGGACTGCGGCTTGTCCTTCCGCTTCTGCGCGGCGGCGGGGACCGGCCTGGCTTCAGTGCTCATACGCCGGCCGCCTGTACCTGCTCCCAGGCGTGGTAGCTGGAGCGCACCAGCGGACCAGACTCGACGTGACGGAACCCCATCTCCATGCCGATCTCATAGAGCTTCCTGAATTCCTCCGGTGTGTAGTACCGGTCGAGTGCGATATGCGCGTCGGATGGACGGAGATACTGGCCAAGGGTGAGAATGTCGACGTCGACTGCACGCAGATCACGCATCACGGCGATGACTTCCTCCACCGTTTCCCCCATCCCGAGAATCATTCCGGTCTTGGTTGGTATATCCGGAGCAATGGTCTTGGCGTAGCGGAAAATCTGCATCACTCTCAGGTATCGTCCCCCCGGACGCGCTTTCTTGTACAGGCGCGGGACGGTCTCGGTGTTGTGATTGTAGATCTCCGGCCGCGCCTCGAGGACAGCGCGAATGCTGTCTTTGCTTCCCTGAAAATCCGGAACCAGCACTTCAACCGAGCATCCGGGATTCCGCTCGTGAATCTGTCGTATGGTTTCGGCGAATATATA
>DASTTD010000211.1:0-7639 GCA_035760325.1 Gemmatimonadaceae bacterium | reverse complement strand
CCCGACGATTCGCTCCCGCGTGGTCGCCGTTCGAGTCGCCCTCGTTCCGGACGAACAGGTCAAGGCCTTCGTGAACGATCCCGTCGTCAAGGCCGCCCTCGACAGGGACCGCCGAGGGACCGCGTCCGAGCGCGTTCGTGCCGCCGCCGGGGCGCCCGGCCGTCTTTTCTCGGGCGAGAGCAACGCGCGCGCGACCCTCGCGGCGCGGAAGGTCGTCGACGCGGCGATCGGCGACAGCCGGTCGAAGCGCTACGCCGCCGCTCTGAGTCAGGGAGCGGCGAGCGCGCGCGGCGCGTTCGCCGATACGCTCGACGCGTTGATCGAGCTTCTTGGTGAGCGCGCGCGCGATGCGCTGCATCGCCACGACGACGCGGCAGCCGCGGCCGCTAGCAAATCGGTTGATGCCGTGCTGCAGGCGCAGACACGCGCGACTGGCAACGTGAGTCCGCAGCTGATAACCGCGAAGCTCATTCGCGAGCTGTCCTCGACGCTCAAATGACGGACCTGAGTCATCTCGACAGCGAAGGCCGGGCGAGGATGGTGAACGTCGGCGGAAAAGCCGACTCGTCGCGATTCGCGCGCGCGGAAGGACTCATCTCGATGACGCCCGCGACGCTCGAGATCATCGTCCAGGGAACGATGAAAAAAGGGGATGTCGTAGCCGCGGCGCGGATCGCCGGAATCATGGCGGCGAAGAGAACGCCGGAGCTGATTCCACTGTGTCATCCGCTGCACCTCAATGACGTCGGTATCGAGATCACCGTCGATCGATCTCTTCCCGGCCTCCGGGTGACGTCATGGGCGGAGGCGTCCGGAAAAACAGGCGTCGAGATGGAAGCTCTGACCGCGGCCACGGTGGCACTGCTCACCATTTACGACATGGCGAAGTCGGCGGATCGGGAGATGGAGATCTCCAGCGTGCGCCTGGTCGAGAAACGAGGGGGAAACAGCGGAGACTGGAAGCGGGGAGAGGCAGCTTCCTCCTAGAGCGGCGGCGGCGTTACGAGGCTGAGGTCGTCGCGCCGGTCGCCCGAATGGTACGGCTCCATGTGGACGAGAACGTTCACCGCCCGCGGAATGGCCTCCCGTATCGCATACTTGACCCCCGCCCCGATCTCGTGGGCTGCCTCCAGCGACAACGTGGGCTCGGCCTGCACGTGGAGATCGATGTAGTATCCGCTTCCCGAGCTGCGCACGTTGAGCTTCTCCACCGTCATCACCCCGCCGACGCGGCTGGCGGCATGAAGAGCTTCTTCCCACACGGTGCGGTCGGGGGCCTCGTCCATGAGGCCGGACAACGCGGGCCTGAGCGTTCGGATTCCATTGATGGTTATGAGCACGGCGGCGAACAACGCCGCCCAATCGTCGGCTGCCTCCCACCCCGGACCGCCGAAGAGAGCGATCGCGATGCCGACGAACGCGGCGGCGGAGCTGATCGCATCGCTGCGGTGATGCCAGGCGTCGGCGGCAACCACGGTGCTCCCCGTCTCAGCCCCGATCTGCGCCACATGGCGGTACAGCCATTCCTTGACGAGGATTACGCCGGCGGCGACGAACAGAGTGAACATCTCCGGCGCCTGTTGCGGGCGGAGAATCTCGCGCACCGCCATGATGGCAATCCCGGCCGCTGCTCCGAGGAGCATCAGCGAGACGACAGCAGCCGCTATCGGCTCGGCCTTTCCGTGTCCGTAAGGGTGGTTGGCATCAGCCGGCCTCGCCGCAATGCTCAACCCGGTCCAGACGATCGCCGAAGAAAATATGTCGGCGGATGACTCGACCGCATCAGCCACGAGCGCATTCGCGTGACCGACTATTCCCGCTATCAGCTTGACGAGCACGAGCAGCGCGTTCGTCACGAGGCCCGCCTGCGCCCAGCGGATGCTTCGCCTCGTTCCGCCCGTCACGCCATCTCCGCTAACCTCTAGAGATCCGCCTTCTCGAGCCGCGACGCCGCCGCGACGATTCGACCGGCATAGACATCGACATCCTCGCCCGGCTCGCGCCGTGGTAATACGAACTGCGGGTTCTCCGGCTCGGAGGAGAAGGGAGTGTTGATCATGAGATCCCCTCCGCGCGCGATCACCGCCGCTTCGAAGCGGTCGACCCCAGTCAGGAGGTCATCGAGCTGCGCCGCTGTCTCACTCCCGTCGAGCAGCACTCCTTTCTGGTGGAGGCGACTCGAGAGCTCCATCCGGGCGCCGTCCCGCTCTTCGCGGCGGTGCGGATCGAGCGCCTCCTGCTGCTCCTCAAAGGCGTCTGGCGTCATCGTCCTGTCCTCGTTCGGGTTGCGCGGTCAAACTGCAATTACCATGATACCGGCGCGAAAGCTGCGACATTCCGCTCTCTCCGTCGAGAGCAAACATGTCGCGTGCGTTCGTGAAAGAGGATGCGGGTAGCTGGGGCGATCCCGGCAGGAGGTATTCGCTGCCGCCGGCCGATGATCCCGGCTACGACGAAGCCGCCGCCGAGGCGCTGCTCGAAGGCGCCCGCGCCGGCGACACCGGCAGCGCGGAGAGCGCGACGGGGTACTATTGGGGCGAGCAGAAGCTGCGTCCGTTCGTCGAACGAATCCGTGCACGGGCGGAAAAGGAGGGTGACGACCGGATGTGCCAGCTTGCGGAGCGATTTCTCCGGTAGTAATCAGGACGGATGAAAGTCCGCCCCCTTTCCGCCGATCACCGCGAATTCATTTCTATCCGCCGGATCATCGCCGTCTGCGCGCTCGGCATCATCAGCGGGTGCGGCGGCGGAGACGGGGGTGAGGAGCGAACGACGCTCGCCATCGTCGATTCGGCTGTTGCGCCGAGCTGGGACGCCACCGAGGACAGCGGACTCGTGTATAGTGTCGAGGTCTCTTCCGCGGCGGGGATCGACACCGTAAGGGACGTGATCGCGCCTTTTCCGGTCGTGGTCGGCGACACGCTCGTCGTGGGGTTGATCCAGGTCTCCGAGGACTCGTCGGCGCCGCAGAGAAAACTCTTTCGGCTCCGTCCGGGCCGGGACCCGCTCGAGCGGCAACCTCTTCCGCCTGACGTGTGGGCATTTCTGCGCGACTTCGTCATCTCCCCCGAGGGAAGGTACGTGGCCTACGTCGCCGAAGATCCGCTTCCGGGCAACCTCGGAACGTTCGCCGTGGTGCGTGATATCGTGACGGGTGATATCATCGCCCGGGGTCCCGCGGGCGGCGGCTGCGACTGCGATGTCGACTCGAACTACGCCCGGTGGATACCGCCGGACAGCTTCGAGATCGCCGTGTCGCACGCCGCGACGGGCGCGGGATGGCAGCTCGTGTCCGGCCGCGCGTCAAATCGGCGCGTTCACGTCGACACCCTTGCACGCGAGCCTGAATGGGAGTGACCGAGCGACGCGGGAGGTCATCGGATAGGCTTATCGAATCGCAGTGGATCAGGTACGCTGAAGCTGAAGTGCCACCATTCCTTGTCGTAGTTGGTGAACCCTTCGCGCTCCATGGCAGCTTTGAGCTTCCGCCGGTTTACGGCCACCTGTCCCGACGCGTTCGCGGTGTGTGCGGCGGCCGAGAAAGTGTCGAACGGCGTTCCCATATCGAGCTCCGTGCCTCCGGCCAGCTCGATGAGCGTAAGATCGATAGCGACGCCGAGGTTGTGCCGGGACCGACTGGCGATGTACCCGTCGCGCAAGAGGTCGGTGCGGTTCACCCGTCTGGTCCAGTCAACCATCGCAGTCGTTGCGCGCGCGGGGCGATACGCGTCGAAAACCTTCAGACCCAGACCTTCCGCGCCCAGACTGCGCTGGACTCTGCCGAGCGCGGCTGCCGCTTCACGTCGCAGGTAGGCGCGGCTGGCGGAATATCCCGGCAGAGGTGCCCCGGTAAAGTTGTTCGCGGTCGCATACCGTAAATCCACGACGATCCCTGGTTCGATCGCGCGCACGTCGACGAGAAGCGAGTCAGCGGCTCTGTCGGGGGCGATCTCCGCTTCGGCCGTATTGATCGGCTCGGGAACGACCGGCGCCGGCCGGCGCGCCTGAACACAGGCCGCGGCGAGCAGCAGGACGGCGACGCGCGCGACTCTCACGGTGCTCCCTGCTCCTCGATTTTTTTCGCCTGCGCGACCAGTCCGTCCAGAAGCGCCCGAACGTGGGACGCGCCCGTTCGTGGGTTCATCATCGTAACTCGGAGAACCGGGCGTCCATCGAGCACCGTTGCGGTAATCCAGCCTGTGCCTTCGCGGTTGTACCTCGAGCGCAGCTCGCGGTTGACCGCATCGATTCGCGCTTCTTCGCTCGCCGTGCGGTCGCGAAGAGGCCGAGGCCCAACGTAGCGGAAGCAGAGTATGTTCGATTCCGGCTCGTGCAGGTTCTCGAAGTCGGCGCGTTCCTCGATCTCCTCATAGAGCAGTCGGGCAGTGGCGCACAGATGATCGTAAATCTCCCCGAGTCCGGTCGAGCCGTAACGCTGGATGACGAACCACACCTTCAAGGCATCCGCCCTGCGCGAGCACTGAAAGCTCCGCACTCCCTGATCGAGAACGCGCGGGCGCGCCGATGTCGCGCCTGGTGCATTTCCCAGCCCCTCGGAAAACAGATACGGGGCCTGCTGCGCGAAGGCGCCATCGAGATCGCGTTCGTTTCCCGCCAGCAGCATACCCGCGGGGAGAGGAAGCAGCATCCCCTTGTGCGGATCCCACGCGATGGTACGCGCATGGCGCAAACCTCCGAGCGCGGCCGGTGGGCGCGTCGAAAGCAGCGCGCTCGCGCCGTGAGCGCCATCGACGTGCAGCCAGATGTCGCGCTCGCGGCAGACGCCGGCAATCGATTCGAGGTCGTCGAACGATCCTGTCGCCGTGGAGCCGGCGGTTGCAACGACGGTCATCACCTGCTGCCGGCTGGCTTCCAGACTCCGCAGCGCGGCAACGAGGTGATCGACATCCATTCGGTAGGCGCGGGACGGTACGGCGATCCCTCGCTGCCTTCCCAGGCCCAGCTGTCCTATCGCCCGCGTCACCGCGTAGTGCGCATGCTCTCCGTACACGACCACGGGTGGGTCGGCGCCGACGCCCTTCTCCCAGGCATCGGGAATCGCGTGGTTTCTCGCCGCGAGCAGCGCCGTGAAGTTCGCCTCGGTTCCGCCGGATGTCATCGTGCCGCCTGATTCGGCGCCGTAACCCACGAGATCGGAAAACCAGCGCACCAGCCGGTGTTCGATCGCCGTCGCGGTCGGCGACATCTCCTGCACCGCCAGCGACTGGTTGAGCGCGCTGATCACGCTCTCCATCCAGATCCCCGACGCCAGTGGTGCGGATGTCTGATGTCCCATGTACATCGGATGGCAGTACTTGTTGGCATCGGGGACGACATCACGCTCGAGCCGCGCGATCACCTCGTCGATTTTCCGCCCCGTCCGCGGCATGTTCTCATCGAAGCGCCGGGCAAGCTCCCCGGGGGAATGCGGGGTCGAAACCTGACCATCGCCGCGGCGGGTGTCCTGCAGATAGCGCGCTGTCACTGCCGCGAACTTCGCTCCAGTCTCGACAGCCGTGTCGGCTTCAAGCTCGTCGAGAATGTCTTCGATCATCAGCCAAATTTATCCCGGGAGCTCACTCCAGGGCGGGGCGTCTGCGGAATTCCCCCGACGGCTCGACCGTGACACTGCCGTGCAGCCGCGTCACCCCTCGCTCAGGCCGTTCTGCCGGACGAAATCCGCCAGTTCCCCTCTCGAGCCGACGCTGAGCTTGGCAAAGATGTTCGAGAGATGTGTGCTTACCGTGCGGGCGGAGATGCGAAGGGCGCCACCGATTTCCTTGTTCGATTTCCTCGTCGCAACCATGCGTGCAATTTCCAGCTCGCGACCCGTCAGCCCCGCGGCTCCGGCCGCGATCGATCGTGGCGGCGGCCGCACACCGATCCCCCGGAGATCCTCGCGCGCGAGATCGAGCGCGTCGGTGTGGCCGAGTCTCGCCAGAACGTCGTGAGCCTTTCGCAGCTCCCGCATGCCCTCTTCCCGGTCGCCGGTCACCAGTAACGCTCGCCCGATTCGGTGCCGGATTCGTGCTGCCCATGGTGGGAACGGGATTGCCTCGAGCTGCTCGACGCACGACCTGAGTAGCTGGATCCCCCGTGCATGATCGCGGTCGCGGTAAATGGCCAGCAGTCCGTCGCAGCCGTCGGCGCAGGCGAGTCCAAGGCGGTGATTTGCCTGCATGGCATCGCGGCGCATCCGCGCGGAGTGCCTCGCCGCGCGCTCGAAGAGGTTGGCTTCCATTGCGGCTTCGCAAACCGCGGGAAGGAGCCACTGCAGCGCCCAGACCACGTAACCGGTGCGATCCGCTATTTCGAGTCCCGCTTCCAGCACGCGTACGGCTTCGCGTGGGTCGCCGTTCGCGAGATGATAGGAAGCCATCCCCAGATGAGCGGGGACAATGGATGGGACATCGACGGCACGGTCCTTTTCGTCGGAAGCTCTTACGCTGCCGCCGGCGAGACCCCATGCCAGGTCGAAATAGCTTTTCGCTTTCTCCTTCTGGCCCCGCCACAGGTGAATGAGCCCGGACCACACGTAGAGCCTGGGCAGCAGCGTTCGCTGATTCAGTCGTCGCGCCAGAGTGATCGTTCGCTCCGCGGTCTCCAGAGCCCGATCCCAGTCTCCGGTCCCCGAGTCGTATTGCACTCGCAGCTCACCCGACCACACCGGGAGCAGTGGGGATTGCATTTGCTCGGCGAGTCGCTCGCACTCGTCGAGGTGCTCGACCACCTCGCGAGCGTTGCCGGCGACGCCGCCGAGCAGCGCGAGGCCCCAGTGCGCGGTCCATTCAAGCATGTACTGGCCGGCCGACCGCGCATACGCGAGCGCGTAGTGTCCGTGGGTGCGGGCGAGGTCGAGCGGGCCGGTCCAGGCATAGAGCAGCAGCAGGGCGCGATGCGCCCGGGCGAGCAAAGCCGAATTCTCGACACCGCTTACTGCCGCCGCCGCGAGCGCGGCCTCGACCTCCGCTTTTGCCTCCCCAAGCCGCCCCAGATCCTGCAGGCAGATCCCCTTGGCCAGAAGCAACCGCACGATGAGTGCAGCGTCGCGGGGCGCGGTCGCGACGGCGAGGCCGGCCTGATAGTGCCGTAACGCATCCGCGTACCTGGCGCTCCAGTAACAGGCGAGTCCCATCCGGTGCTCGATGCCGGCGATCTCCCCTGCATCGTCCCCCGCGATCGCGTCGTCCCTCGCGCGCGACCAGAGCTCCATCGCGACGTCGTATTCACCGAGCCGTTGGCGGGCGCGTGCAAGCGCCGTCAGAATCTCCCTGCGCGAAACCTCCATCACTCCCTGGGTGTCCAGGTGATCCAGCGCGGCGCTCAGGTAGTTCGCGGCTTCGCGATTCGCGTACTTCTCCAGCGCGGTTCGACCCGCCGCCGTCAGGTACTTGACCGCTTTCCGCGCCAGCGGCTGCGAGCGGGCGCGCGCGAAGTGCAGCGCGAGCTCGTCGGCATGACCGGGAGCCGCATCTCCGTACAGCTTCTCGAGAGCCTCGGCGATGGTCGCGTGAAGGAGCCGCGCGCGCGCCTGCCCGAGATCCGAGTAGAGCACCTGCTGAAGAAGGGGATGCGTGAAGTCGTAGCAAATGCTGTCGGCACTTCCTGTTTCCACGAAGACGCGCTGCTTCCGCAGCTC
>DASTTD010000210.1:0-19329 GCA_035760325.1 Gemmatimonadaceae bacterium | reverse complement strand
GCAGCACGTGTTCAATCCGGAGTTCCTGAACCGGCTGGACGATGTCATCGTCTTCCACCCGCTCTCCGAAGCGCACATCGGGGAGATCGTTGGGATACTCCTGAAGGATGTCCAGAAGCGCCTCGGCGACGAGGAGCTGACTCTGAAGCTCACCGACGCCGGCTCCGCCTTCCTGGTCAAGCACGGTTACGACGAGAAGTTCGGAGCCCGTCCGCTGAAGCGCGCGATCCAGAAGTACATCGAGGATCCGCTCTCGGAGAAGATCCTCCTCGCCGAGTACTCGAAGGGCGACGAGATCGAGGTGGACGTGTCAGCCGACGGTGAGAGGCTCGAGTTCCGGGTGCTGAGCAGTACCGCGAAGGCCTGAAGCCGGCCCACCAAGCGAATCAAGGCCGCCCGAGAGGAGCAACTCTCGGGCGGCCTTTTTGTCTAATCAATATCGCTCTGGCGGGAGGGACCTGTGAAAAACCGATTGGTGTATATTTGTGTGATGCGTAGACTGGCAATTCCGTTCATGCTGCTCGCGATTCTCGCGGAGCCCGCGGTGGCTCAGCAAGCCGCCCCAGGCGCGTGTGCTACGCCGGCCGCGATCCTCGTGACGGGCAACTCCAGGGTCGACAGCTCGGCAGTTCGATCCTCCGCGGGCTTCACCCCAGGCGCTACCCTGAGCGTGAGCGACGTCCAGCGCGCCATTAAATCGCTGTACGGCACCGGCCAGTTCGACGACGTCCAGATAACCTGCCGCGTCCCACAGGTTACCTCCGGTGCTGCGCTGGTGATCGAGGTCAGGGAGCGGCCGTTGTTTACCGCCTACCAGGTTATCGGCGCGGACAAGGTGTCACCGAAGGACGTGCGCGAGCGCCTCGCCTTCGCGACCGGGGCTCCTCTCGATCCCGCGAAGATCGCCAGCGCCATTGCGCGGACAGACTCCCTTTACGAGAGCAAAGGCTACTACCTGGCCCGGGTTCAGCCGGAGTCGACCCTGGTGGATGGCAGGCTGAGCATCAACTTCCGCATCGACGAAGGCCGACGGCTGGCGATCTCGGGGATCCGCATCAACGGCAACACCCGGGTATCCGACGGCGATATCGTCGGCGCGATGGAGACGAAGCCTGAAGGATTCCTGTGGACCCGCGACGGAGAGTTCGACGACGCCGTCTATGCGACCGATCTCGCCGAGCGGATTCCTCAGCTCTACGGAAGCCGCGGCTTCATCGACTTCAGGATCGTGAACGACACTCTCATCGTCGATCGCGAGCTCGGCAAGGGGCTCATCGACATTACGGTCGAGGAGGGCCCCCGCTACGCCGTCGGCAGCTTCGAGGTTATCGGCAACCGCCGTTTTTCGACGGAGCAGATCGCGCTGTTCTACCCGTTCGGAAAGAATCAGCAGGCGACTCTTACCCAGCGGGCGACCGGCCTTCTCCGGCGCAGCTACGTCAATCCGCCGAACACCTTTGACGTGGCGCGGTGGGACGAAGCGCAGACCAAGCTGACGGAAGCGTACAACGACGAGGGCTACATCTACGCCGAGATCCGCCCGGTCGCCGAGCGCGTGCCGAGTGGGGATTCGGTGCGGATAGTCAACCTGCGCTGGGAGATCGAGGAGCGGACGCCGGCAATCGTCAATCGCATCGAGATCACGGGCAACGACTACACTCACGAGTCGTGCATCCGCGAGCAGATCGTCCTTGCGCCCGGCCAGGTATTCAACAGGAACTATCTGATCCGGAGCTATCAGAACATCGGGAACCTCAACTTCTTCGAGACGCCGCTTGCCGCTCCCGAGACGCGCCCGAGTGGAGACCAGGGCGACGTCGACATCGTTTTCACGGTGAAGGAGAAGCGTACCGGAAACGTGAACTTCGGCGCGTCGATGGGGCAGGGCACCGGCCTCGGTGGATTCATCGGGCTGGACCAGCCGAACCTTCTGGGTCGCTGCAAGAGAGCGCAGATCCAGTGGCAGTTCGGCAGCTACATCAACGATTTCAACGGCACCTACAGCGATCCCAACGTGCGTGGCTCGCGCATCTCCGGCAGCTTCACAGCCTATCACACCCGTTCGCGCTTCCGGATCGCCAACCTCGGAGCCGCGACCCGTACCGGCGGACAAATCCAGGCTGGATTCCCGGTCCCGAACTCGCTTTATACCCGCCTGTTCGTGTCCTACGGTGGTGAGCGCGTCAAATACGGTAACGAAGGAATCGCCGGCACTTTCTCCACGGAGTGCAATAACTGCTTCCGCTCGACGCTCGGTTTCACCGCTCAGCACGACACGCGCACCGGGCTTCCATTCCCGGCGGATGGTGGGCTGCAATCGTTCAACGCCCAGTTCAACGGCGGCCCGCTGGGCGGCAGCGCGTCGTTCCAGCGGTACACGACCGAGCTGCGGTCGTATTCTCCGATCGGCAGACTCGGCGGATCGCTCCTCGGCTCCGATCCAATGGTGTTCGTGGCCGGCCTGAGCGCGCGTGCCGGAGCGGTGTTCGGAAGCACCGGGCCCTTCTTTTACTCGCAGTCGTTCGCCCTGGGCGGAACCCAGTACGGCGAAGCTCTGCGCGGATATAACGAATTCTCGATCACGCCGAGCGGATACAATCCCGCCGGCGACGAGTCGCAGGCGCTGCCCGGCTCGTTCGGGAACGCTTTCTTCGTGGGGACCGCGGAGCTTGGTCTGCGAGTGAGCCAGGCGCTCTACTTGAACACTTTCTTCGAAGGCGGCAATGTTTGGAACAAGCCGCGCGAGTTCGATCCGACGCGGCTCTTCAGAAGCGCCGGGTTCGGGGCGAGCACGTTGAGCCCGCTCGGACCTTTGGGAGTGGATATCGGGTATGGATTCGACAAGGTGGATGCTGCGGGACGTCCCACGCCCGGCTGGAAGCTCCACTTCAAACTGGGACAGTTCTTCTAACACTGGAGCAATAATGCGCGTGCTTTTCCGTGCGAGCCCGCTCGCTCTGGCCCTCACGCTCGTCCTCGTGGCAAATGCCGCGGCGCAGACGCAGCCGGCGGCAGCCACGAAGATCGGGTACATAAATTCCGCGTTGCTGTTGCAGCAGGCGCCTGGCCGTGCCGAAGCCGAAGCGCAGTTCGACCGCGAGGTGGTAGTCTATCGGCAGCAGCTGCAGAGGATGGACGACTCGCTCAGGACGATGATGGCGTCCTTCGACCGCGACGCACCCCGGCTCGATACGACAACGCGTAACACCCGGGCGCAGGCAATCCGCACCCGCGAGCTGGAGTACCAGACACGCGCGCGCGGACTCGACTCCACGATGCAGGCGCGCCAGGCGCAGCTCGTGAAGCCGATCATGGAGCGAGTGCAGGGCGTCATCGAGGCAATCCGCACCGAGGATGGATATGCGATGATCCTCGATGTCGGAGCCCAGGCCAGCGTCGTAGTCGCCGCGGACAAGCGGCTCGATCTGACGGAGCGGGTACTGGCCCGGCTGAAGGCACAAGGTCCGGCACCGGCTTCACCGGTTGGCGCCGTCCCACAGCCGGCAGGAGTGACACGGCCGAGGCGGTGACCTCGCCTCATCCCCCGCAGCAGTCCAGCAGCGGTGATGGTGCCAGCACCATCACCGCTGCGGCCATCGCGGCCCTCGTTGGCGGCGACCTCGAAGGAGATGGCTCCGCCATCGTCAGCGGAGTAGCCGCTCTCGACAGGGCGGAAGCGCGCCACCTCAGTTTTCTCGCCAGCGCAAAGTACGCCTCCATGCTTGCGGTCTCGAAAGCAGGGGTGGTCCTCATCGACCCGGCGTTCCGTGAGGCCGAGGGTAGCCCGCGCGCAAGAATCTTTGTTGCGAAGCCGCTGGAGAAGATGCTATCGGTGCTCCCGCGGCTGTACCCCGAGGTGAAACCGCTCCCCGGTATCGCGGCATCGGCCCGGATTGGCTCCAATGTCAGTCTCGGTCAGCAGGTGTCGATCGGTGAATACGCGGTGATCGAGCGCGGCGCGGAGCTGGCCGATGGCGTGATCGTCGGCGCGGGGAGCTTCATCGGCGCCGGCGCGCGGATCGGCGAAGGATCCCGACTGTGGCCGGGCGCCTCGGTGTACCCCGGCGCGATTCTCGGCGCCCGCGTCAAGCTCCATTCCGGGTCGAGAGTCGGCGTCGATGGATTCGGCTACGTCTTCGGGGGTGGAATGCACAACCGCATCCCGCACGTCGGTGGCTGCGTACTGGGCGATGACGTGGAGATCGGCGCCAACACCACCATCGATCGCGGAAGCATCGACGACACCGTGATCGGCAGGGGATCGAAGATCGACAATCTCGTTCACGTCGCCCACAACGTTCGCATTGGAGAGCGGTGCCTGTTGATGGCGCAGGTTGGAATCGCCGGGTCGGCGGTGATCGGCGACGACTGCATCATCGCGGGACAGGCGGGGCTCGGCGGGCACATCACGATCGGCAAGGGAGCGCGCATCGCCGGGCAGGCGGGCGTGTTCGGCGACGTTCCCGCGGGCGAAACCTGGTCCGGTTATCCCGCTCGTCCTCATCGCGAGGCGCTCCGGGCGTCGGGCGCCCTGTATAAATTGGCGGGAATGATGCGCCGACTGGAGAAGCTCCTGGACGAACCGAAGACGAAGTGAGTCGGACCACTCTCGCCCGCCCGGCGGTCCTGGAGGGTATCGGGCTTCATCTCGGAGTCGTTTGCCGGGTGACTTTTCAGCCCGCCAAATCGCGTCAGGGAATCGTGTTTCGTCGTACTGACTGCGCGGGACAGCCGCGCATCAAAGCGCACGTAACCGAAGTCAGCGGCAGCGATCGCCATACACGCCTCGGCAAGGGCGACAGCGCGGTACACACCGTGGAGCACGTTCTGGCGGCGGTCACGGGCGTGGGGATAGACGATCTCACGATCGAGATGAACGCACCCGAGCCGCCAATACTCGATGGGAGTGCCGCACCGTTTCTCGCGGCCTTCGTCGAAGCGGGCCTTGCGACGCTGGACGGGGAGCCGGAGTTTTTGGACCTGAGCGAGCCGGTGCGGATAATCGATGGAGCTTCGGTCTACGAGGCATATCCGTCGGAGAGGCTCGAGCTCGATGTGACGATCGAGTTTCCGCATCCAATGATTGGGAGGCAGTCGCGGTGTTTCACGGTGACGGCCGATTCCTTCGCGACGGAGCTTTCGGCGGCGCGCACTTTCGGTTTCGTGCACGAAGTCGACGAGCTGCGGGCGAAAGGCCTGATCAAGGGAGCATCATTGTCGAACGCGGTCGTCATGGACGACACGGACATTCTGAGCGGCGATCTGCGCTGGCCGGACGAGTTCGTCCGGCACAAGGCGCTCGACTGCGTGGGAGATCTCGCACTCGCCGGAGCGCGGGTGCGGGCGCGGATCGTCGCGGTTAAGCCGAGCCACCGGGGCACGGTCACGCTGGTCCGCGAAATGGTAAAGGCCGGACGAAAGGAGAAGGGGATGTACACAATAGAAGAGATCATGAAGGTCCTCCCTCACCGGTATCCGTTTCTGCTGGTGGACCGGATACTGGAAATCGAGGAGAACAAGCGAATCGTCGGCCTGAAAAACGTCACCATCAACGAGCCTTTCTTCCAGGGGCATTTCCCCGGGCATCCGATCATGCCGGGCGTGCTGATCATCGAGGCGATGGCGCAGGTGGGCGGTATGCTGCTCATGGGATCCGTCGAGGATCCGGACAGCAAGGTCGTTTACTTCATGTCGCTCGACAACGTGAAATTCCGGCGTCCCGTCAAGCCGGGTGACCAGATCCGGTTCGAGCTGGACATCGTTCAGCTCCGTGGAAGCGTGTGCAAGATGCGCGGCGTCGGTAAAGTGGATGGAGAGGTCGTCGCCGAGGCCGACATGGCGGCGATGGTCCGCGATCGATGACCGCGTCACGCATCCACCCGACCGCGATCATCTCGCCCGATGCCCAGCTTGGCGAGGGTGTGGAGATCGGGGCGTTTGCCATAGTCGGCGAGGACTGCATTGTCGGCGACGACTCGGTGATCGCGCCCCGCGCGACCCTGGAGCGAAACGTGACGCTCGGCAGGGGAGTAAAAGTCGGCATCGGCAGCATCGTCGGGGGCGCGCCGCAGGACCTCAAGTACGCGGGCGAGGAGACGACCGTCGAGATCGGCGACGGGACAGTGATCCGGGAGTACGTCACGATCAACCGGGGCACCGCGCACTCCTTCAAGACCGTGGTGGGGCGCAACTGTCTGCTCATGTCGTACGTGCATCTCGGGCACGACTGCCGGCTCGGCGACTCGGTCATCCTGTCAAATGTCGTGCAGCTGGCGGGGCACGTGACGATCGAGGACAAGGCGATATTGTCGGGATTGTCGGCCGTCCACCAGTTCGTGCGCATCGGCCGGCACGCTTTCATCGGCGGGTGCTCGAGAGTGTCGAAGGACATCCCGCCGTTCCTCAAGGCGGTGGGAAACCCGGTTAAGCTCTACGGACTGAACACCGTCGGCTTGCAGCGCAGCGGGATGGAAGACGACACCATCCGCGAGCTCAAGCGTGCGTACAGGCTGTTCTTCCGCTCCGACCTGAACGTGTCCCAGGCGATCGAGCGGGTGCAGGCCGAAGTCGAGATATTCCCCGAGGTGAAGGAAATGATACGCTTCGTCGAGGCCAGCGAGCGCGGAGTAGTGATTTGAATGCTCCTCCGCGCGTCGGGGTTGTCGGCGCCGGGAGTCTCGGTTTCCACCACATCAGAATTCTCCGCGATCTGTCAGGGATTCGCTTCGCCGGATTCGTGGAGACGAAGCGGGAGCGCGCGGCTGAAGTGGAGGAGCAGCTGGGCGTAGCCGCGCACCCTGATCTGGCGGCACTGCTGGAGGTTGCGGACGCCGTCGTCATCGTGGTTCCGACCCCCGCGCACTTCGCCGTCGCGAGCGAGGCGATCGACAGGGGCAAGCACGTTTTCATCGAGAAGCCGATCACCACGACGCTCGAGGAAGCCGACACGGTTCTCGATCTCGCCCGAAAACGTGGAGTCATCGTTCAGATAGGTCACATCGAGCGGTTCAATCGCGCGGTGAGAGCGGCGCTGCCGTTCGTGAGCAAGCCGCGGTTCATCGACAGCGAACGGCTGGCGCCGTTCAGCCCGCGCGGCTCCGACGTGGCGGTAGTGCTCGACCTGATGATTCATGACATCGACCTGCTGCTCACCCTGGTGGGCTCGACGGCGAAAGACATCGCTGCGGTCGGAGTTCCAGTCCTGACGCCGATGCTGGACATCGCCAATGCGCGGGTGACGTTCGCATCCGGAGCGGTCGCGAACATCACTTCCAGTCGCATCTCACGCGAGCGGAAGCGGAAGATCCGGATCTTTCAGCACAGTGGATATCTGTCGCTCGATCTCGGGGCGGGAACGGGAGAATTCTTCCGGCTGAAGTCGGACATCGATCCTTTGACCGTTCGCACCGCGCCGGTCGACATCGCGGCGTTCGTCGACCGGATCCCGCTCGAGGCGCCGGAAGGTGAGCCGCTCCGCCTCGAGCTGGAAAGCTTCGTCGCGGCACTGACCGGCGCGGGCCCTGTCGTGGTCACCGGTGAGGACGGACGACTGGCCCTCGGAGTGGCACTCAGGATCGTACGGGAAATCGAGCGTACGATTCCTTCTCTCACGGGCGCACCCGTGACTAATGCGTAAGGTACTGTTCGTCGCCGGAGAAGCTTCCGGTGACCTTCACGCCGCGGGAGTGGCAGCGGCGCTGCGACGAATCAGGCCGGAGCTGAGTCTGGCGGCGGTGGGTGGGTCGCGCCTGGCCGAACAGGGCGTGGAGCTCGTGCATCACGACCACCAGCTCGGCGTCATGGGGTTTCTGGAAGTGCTGCGTCACGTACCCAAGCATTTTCAGCTGCTGCGCAGGCTCACCGGCATGCTGAAGCGTGGCGAAGTGGCGGTGATCGTTCTCATCGACTACCCGGGCTTCAACATGAAGGTTGCCGCCGCAGCAAAGCGTGCCGGTGTGCCGGTCGTTTACTACGTCACGCCCCAGGTGTGGGCCTGGGGCGCGGGCAGGATTCCGAAGCTGGCGCGCTACGTCACGAGGGCGGCTGTCATTCTGCCGTTCGAGGAATCGCTGCTGCGCGGCTACGGAATCGATGCGGTTTTCGTGGGCCACCCTTTGCTCGACCGCGCGCTGGAGATGCCCACGAAGGTCGAGGCGCGGGAAGCCCTCTCTCTGCCGCAGAACGTGCCGGTACTGGCGCTTTTTCCCGGCAGCCGCCAGCAGGAGATCGATCGCCACATCGACGATTTCGTCGCGACGGCGAAATTGCTGCAGCTGCGGCGCAACGACCTCGAGGTAATCGTCAGTGTAGCTTCGACCGTCGCGCTCGACTCCGCCCGCTGTCCGTTCCGGCTGGTCCATTCAGCCTCGCTGAGCGTGCTGCGCGCCGCGGATGCGGCGCTGTGCAAGAGCGGTACGACGACCCTGGAAGCGTCGATCGCCGAATGTCCGCTGGTCGTTGCGTATCGCACCGGCGCCATCTCCTTCGCGCTGGCGAAGCGCGTCGTGAAGATCACGCACATCGGATTGGTGAACGTCGTTGCCGGCCGCGAGGTCGCGGAGGAATTCATTCAGGACGAGATCCTGCCGATCAGAATGGCTGACTCGCTGGAGCGGCTTTTCGACGCGGACTCTCCGCGCCGCAAGGAAGTGATCGCTGGACTCGCGGAAGTGCGATCGAAGCTCGGATCGCCGGGAGCGGCGGATCGCGTTGCCCGCATCGTCAGTGACCTGCTGACTTCGGGGAAATGAAGGAGAACGCGGGTCTCGAGTGGCGGGCCCGCCTGACTCTGCTCCTGGGGAAGGGCGTGCTTCACGCGCTCGCGCGCACCTGGCGTTTCCGCGTTCTGAACGAAGCCTCGCTCATCGCGCTGCGCGCGTCGGGAAAGCCATTCATCTATTCCTTGTGGCATGGGCACCTTCTGCCTCTCCTCTGGCACCACCGGGGATCCAACGTCGCGATCCTGATAAGCGAGCACCGGGATGGGGAGCTCATCGCGCGCGCGGCGGAATCCCTCGGCTACCGCCTGATTCGCGGATCGACGACGCGGGGGGCCGAGCGCGCCCTGCTGTCGCTGGTTCGTGAGCTGAAAGAGGGGCGTCAGGTTGCGATCACCCCGGATGGGCCAAAGGGGCCGGCCCGGACCTTCGCACCGGGCGCGCTCATCGCCGCTCAGAGATCCGGCGCGGCGATACTTCCGGTTGCCGCGGGGGCCGACCGTGCATGGAGACTGGGCAGCTGGGACCGGTTCATTATCCCCAAGCCGTTCGCGCGTGTCACGGTTGCTTACGGAGCTCCGACCACCATCGACGCGGCGTCGGCACGCGCGGCGGCGCATGAAGGCCCTCGCGTCGAGGCGCTCATGAAGACGGCGGCGGAGCTCGCGGGTGACTGACGCGAGGACGGCTTTGGCCCGCCTGTGGACCGGCACCGGAAAGCGCGCGCGCCTCGCCCGGACGATACTGTCGCCGCTGACGCAGGCCTACGGCGCCGTGGTCAAAGGACGAGGGCTTCTCTATGACCGCGGGCTGCTCAAGGCGCACGATGTGTCGGTGCCCGTGGTGAGTGTCGGCAATCTCACGGTAGGCGGTACAGGGAAGACACCCGTCGCGGCGTGGCTCGCGGGCCAGCTCGTCGAGCGCGGAGCAAATCCCGCCATCGTCCTGCGCGGTTATGGAGGCGACGAGACGCTGGTGCACCAGCGACTCAACGAAACGATCAGCGTCATCGAGTGTCCCGACCGGGTGCGCGGAATGCGTGACGCGATCGCGGAGGCCGCCGATGTCATCGTTCTCGACGATGCGTTTCAGCATCGTCGCGCCGCGAGGGATGCGGATATCGTCCTGATCGACGCCGACACCTGGACCGAAGCACGGAGGCTGCTGCCGGCCGGCCCGTGGCGTGAGCCGTTGACGGCCGCGCGCCGCGCATCGCTGATCATCATCACGCGGAAGACAGCGAGCGAGGACGCGGTGAACGCGGTGAAGCAGGCGCTCTCGCTTGCGGCGCCGCGCGTCCCTTCAGCGAGCCTTCTGCTGGCCCCGGGTGCACTTCGAAGCACGACCACCGGGCAGACGATGCCTCTCCACGCGCTCGACGGGGCGGATGTCACGGCGATCGCCGCCATCGCGAACCCCGTTGGGTTTTTCAGCCAGCTGACTCAGCTCGGCGCGATCGTCAGGCCTCACGGCTTCCCCGATCATTACGCGTTTACGATGCACGATGCCCGACGCCTTGCCGCGTCGGCGCAGGCTTCGGATTTCGCGATCTGCACTCTCAAGGATGCCGTCAAGCTCGAGTCGTTTTGGCCTGCCGAAGCGGGGTCATTATGGTATGTTTCACAGCGCTTGAAAGTCGAAGATGGGAAGCAGCATATCGATCGGCTGATCAACGACTTGCTCGCCCTCAGACAGTGAGCCCCAGGCTCCCAGACACAACACTGATCCACCGGTCATGGCGACTGATATAAGAATCCCCGCTCACAAGCTCGTTCGCCCGGACAAGGACCGTTTCCTCGACGAGGAGAACCCGTTCGAGGCGATGATGTCCCGGTTCGACAGGGCCGCCGAGCTGCTCGATCTCGAGCCGGGGATGTACAAGGTGCTGCGCCAGGCGGAGAAGCAGGTGATAGTGTCGATCCCCGTGATGATGGACAACGGCGAGGTCAGCGTTTACGAGGGATATCGCGTTCTGTACAACACCTCGCGTGGCCCGGCGAAGGGCGGGATCCGCTTCGACCTGAACGTGACGCTCGAGGAAGTGAAAGCCCTCGCGGCCTGGATGACGTGGAAGTGCGCGGTGGTCAATATCCCGTTCGGCGGCGCGAAGGGCGGCGTACGGTGCGATCCGCTCTCCATGAGCGCGACCGAGCTCGAGAAGCTAACGCGCCGTTATACATCGGGCATCATCAATCTGCTGGGCCCCGACTCCGACATTCCCGCTCCTGATGTCAACACCAACGAGCGCGTAATGGCGTGGGTGATGGACACCTACTCCATGCACGTCGGGCACACGAGCACAGCCGTCGTGACGGGAAAGCCCCTCGAGCTTGGCGGGTCGCTCGGACGGCGCGAGGCAACGGGTCGCGGCTGCATGATCGTCACACGTGATGCGCTCCATCACCTGGGGATGCCGGTCAAGGGAACGACCATCGCGGTGCAGGGATTCGGGAATGTCGGCTCGGTTGCCGCGCAGCTCCTCGCACGCGAAGGCTGCAAGATCGTCGCGATCGGAGACCGGTCGGTATCGCTCTACAACAGGAACGGAATCGACATCGACGATGCGATCGCGCACGTGAAGAAGAACCGCTCCCTGGAGGGCTACAAGAGCGGCGACAGCATCTCAGGAGCGGACCTGCTGACGCTCGACGTCGACGTGCTTCTCCCTGCCGCGCTCGAGAACGTCATCACCACCAAGAACGCGGGGGAGATCCGGGCGAAGATCATCTGCGAGGGAGCGAATGGTCCCACGACCGCCGCCGCCGACTCCATACTCGACGAGAAAGGCGTGTTCGTGATCCCCGATATTCTCGCCAACGCCGGCGGCGTGACGGTGTCGTACTTCGAATGGGTCCAGGACCGCGGCGGATACTTCTGGACAGAGGAGCTGGTAAACGACCGACTCGAAGCAATCATGCGTCGCAGCTTCAAGGACGTGCTCGATCTGTCGCGCCAGCACCGCGTCAACCTGCGCACCGCCGCCTACATGCTCTCGATCAGCAGAGTTGCCAACGTCCACAGGCTTCGCGGCATCTACGCCTAGATGCGACTGGTCGTCGCAGTCGTTGGGAAGGCGCGGAACCAGGCGTTGGGAGAGGCGATCCGGGATTACGAGACTCGAGCGGCGCGCTATTGGCCGCTCGAAGTGCACGAAGTACGGGAAGAGCGCGGCGGAGCGTCGCCGGGGGAGCGGGTGCGGGAGCGGGAAGGGGCGCGGCTCGCGGAGAAGATTCCCGACCGCGCGCGAACCGTTGCGTGCGAGCTCGGAGGTAAGCGGCTCGATTCACGGCAATTCGCCGATTTGCTGCGCAGTGCACGCGATCAGGACAGGGATCTCGCCTTTCTGATTGGAGGCGCGCACGGACTCGACGCGGATCTCGCCGCCAGCTCCCAGATGAAGCTCTCTCTGGCCCCGTGGACACTGCCGCATGAGCTCGCGCGGCTGGTTCTGACCGAGCAGATATACCGCGCCGGCACGATCGTGCGTGGTGAGCCGTACCACAAGTGACGGCCGGAGCCAGCCCCGCACACCCGTGGCGGCCCGAGCCAGCCGACTGGTTCGAGCACTGGTTCGGTGATGAATATCCGCGCTCATATCCTCACCGCGACGAGAATGACGCGGACTACACCGGCTCGCCGTGGAGCGAAGAGTCGCCGCGCACCATTTTGTTCTCGAGGCGCCAGTGAATCCACGCGTAGTGACGGAGCACCTTGCCGGTCATCCCCTCGCGCTCGCGGCAATCGCAGGCACCACTCCGGATGGCTGGTACGAGCCCCGCCCGCGAGACCCGGATGGCTGGCGGAAGAGGCTGGAGACCGTCCGCGCGGACTCGCCCGAGGAATGGCTGACCGCGCTGTCGCCGGCGCTCGCAACATCAGGTCGCGCCGCCGAACGTCTTTCCGGCGTCGCGGAAGGACGTGGTGTGGTCATCACGACGGGGCAGCAGCCCGGACTTTTCGGTGGACCCCTTTATACGCTTTCGAAGGCTCTCAGCGCGCTCGCATTCGCCGACGATCTGGAAGAGTCCACGGGAGTTCCCGTCGCGCCGGTATTCTGGGCGGCAACGGATGACGCCGATTTCCGGGAAGCAAGCAGTACGGCGATCGCGGTCGCCGGTGGAGCGCAGCGGCTACGCATCGATCACGCCGCGCCACTCGGGCGCTCCATGGCCGACATGCCCCTCGGGGAGATCGGCCCCGAGCTGGAAGCGCTTGCGCGAGCGGCTGGATCCACGATCGATGCGCGGCCGTTGGAGCTGCTGAAGGAGAGCTACACGCAGGGTGCGACCATCGGATCGGCATACGTTGCGTTCCTGCGCGCGCTTCTCGAGCCGCTCGGAATCGCCGTGCTCGATGCCGCGCACTCCGCCACGCGGAACGCGGCGCTGCCCGCGCTCCGGCGGGCGCTCGAGAATGCCGAAGAAATCTCCGGGCGGATTTCCGCTTCGGACGCGGCGATCGAGGCCGCGGGGTATCGGCCGCAGGTTCAGGATGTCGCAGGACTATCGCTCGTCTTCAGCTCGGGCGCCGGCGAGCGCAAGCGAGTGCCGATCAAGGCAGCGCGCAAAAAATCCGCGGACCTGGAGCTCGGTCCGAACGTGCTGCTCCGCCCGGTAATCGAGCGGTCGATTCTGCCCACGGCGGCATACGTCGGTGGACCCGCCGAGATCGCGTATTTCGCTCAGATTGGATCGATCGCGGACGTGGTCGCCGTTCCGCGACCGTTGATCGTGCCGCGGTGGTCATGCACGATCATCGAGCCGCACGTGGAAAGGATCCTCCAGAAGCTCCAGCTGCAGCGCGAAGAGCTCCGTGACCCGCACGAAGCAGAGCGTCGGATTGCCCGCTCGCGTCTTCCGAAGCCGGTGATCGCCGAGCTCGACTCAACGCGCGCCGGAGTGAACGAGCGCCTCGATGCATTGAGAGATGCAGTCGACCGCGAGAAGGGTCCGGTATCGCCTGCCGTCACCGGCGGCTTGCGCGCCAACCTGATGCGACGGCTCGACCGTTTCGAGCGACGGCTCCTCGCGGCGGTCAAGCGGCAGAATGCGGCTGTGATGGAAGAGATCGGCACCGCGCGTGGATCGCTGTATCCCTTCGGGACTCCACAGGAGAGGGCGCTCAATTTCGTTCCGTTCGTCGCGCGGTATGGCCCGGGACTGGTAAGTGACATGCTCGACGAAGCTCGTCGTCATGCGTCCGATCTCACCGGCTCGGCGAAAACCGCGCGTAGTAGCTCCGCACGCCAGCAGTTGGAGACGACCCGATGAGCGAGGACGCGAAGAAGCCCGAGGAGCCCCGGATCGCGGACCGCTCTCTCCCCGAGTTCCTGGCGCCCCAGCCCGATGAGGTAACCGAAGCGGCGCCGCCGGTCGAGCGCCGTGCAACGGATCGGGCCGGTGCCCCCGCGATAGGCAGGTCCAAGAGCGCCGCGCTGCTCGTGGGGATGGGAATTCTGCTCAGCCGCTTCGCCGGTCTCATCCGACAGACGATGATGGCGCGCTACCTCGGCGTCGGACTGGCGGCGGATGCGTTCAGCGCGGCGTTCCGCATCCCGAATATGCTGCAGAATCTGTTCGGCGAGGGTGTCCTTTCCGCCTCCTTCATCCCTGAATATGCCGGCTTGCTCGGGAGAGGTGACGAGAAGGAGGCGACGCGCCTGGCTGGAGCGGTGGCCGGAATGCTCGCCCTCGTCGCGTCCGTCCTGGTGCTCCTCGGAATCGTCGCCGCGCCATTCCTGGTTGCCGCAATCGCCAACGGCTTCACCGGCGAGAAGCGCGAGCTCACGGTCCAGCTCACGAGAATCCTCTTTCCAGGCGCCGCGCTGCTCGTGTTCTCCGCCTGGTGTCTCGGAATACTCAACAGCCACCGGCGCTTCTTCATGTCGTACGCGGCGCCGGTCGTGTGGAACTTCGCCATCGTGGCCGCACTCTTCTTCTTCAACCAGGGTCGGACCGGCGAGCAGCTCGCGTACTACGCGGCAATCGGATCGGTCATCGGCAGCGCGCTCCAGTTCGGGATTCAGCTGCCGCTGGTGCTCAGGCTGGCGAAGACCGTAAAGCCGCGGATCGACACCGTGTCCCAGAGCGTGCGCAACGTTTTCCGCAACTTCGTGCCGGCCTTCATTGGCCGCGGCGTCGTGCAGCTAAGCGCGTACGTGGATGCGTGGCTGGCGAGCTACCTTCCCAACGGCGCCGTCGCGGCGTTCACTTTTGCGCAGGGAATCTTCGTCCTGCCAATCAGCCTGTTCGGGATGGCGATATCCGCGGCGGAGCTCCCGACGATGTCGCGGGCAGTGGGGAGCGCCGTGGAAATCGCGGCCTATCTTCGCGGGCGATTGAGCGACGGGCTCGACCGGATCGCCTACTTCATCGTTCCGAGCTCCGTCGGTCTCTTCGCGCTCGGCGATCTCATCGTCCACCTTCTATATGAAAGCGGTGAGTTCACCAGGGGCGATACGATCTGGGTGTGGCAGATCCTGATGGGGTCCACCATCGGCCTTCTGGCGTCGACGATGGGTCGACTGTACTCGTCGACGTTTTACGCGCTGCGCGACACACGCACCCCGCTGCGGTATGCGCTCGTTCGAGTCGTTCTCACGACCGTGCTGGGGTACTTCTTCGCGCTGGTACTGCCGCCCATGCTCGGGATCGACCGAAGGCTGGGCGTGGCGGGGCTCACCATGTCGGCGGGACTGGCCGGATGGGTCGAATTCTACTTCCTGCGCCGGGCGCTCGACTCGCGGATCGGCCGCACTCGCCTCGTTGCATCGCGCATGGCGCGGCTCTGGTTCGCGGCAATCGCCGCCGCGACGCTACCCTGGATCTATAAGATGCTCGTCGACCGGAGCGAGCCGTTGTTGTCGATCCACTCGGCCGCGGTGCAATCGAAGCGTATGGCCTTCATTCTTCTGGCAGTATACGGTCTGACCTACCTGGCGATCACCGCCGCCTTCCGGATTCCGGAGGCCAGCAACGTCGTCGACCGCGGTTTGCGAGTGCTGAGACTGGGTCGCTCGAAGCGATAATTTCATACAGGTGAACGGTGGTGCCCGCGGCTGACACACTCTACATCTCAGAACCGCCCACTCGAAACTTGAATCCCCTCTACGGGTATCGGTAAGCAGACCCCGTATAATTACACATGCTCCCTGTTCCTGACGCGATCGCGGCAAAACTGCCTCACCTTCCCGATGGACCCGGCGTCTATCTGTGGAAGGGGAGGGACGGAGCCACGCTTTACGTGGGGAAGGCGAAGCGCCTGCGCTCCCGGGTAAGGAGCTATTTCGCCAACGACCAGCTCGAAAGCGTCAAGACCAGTCACCTCGTCGGGCTCGTTGCCGACGTCGAGACCATTGTCGTCCCCAGCGAGTCGCATGCGCTGATACTCGAGGCGAACCTCATTAAGGAGTATCGCCCGAGGTTCAACATCGCTCTGCGGGACGACAAGTCCTACCCCTACATCAAGGTCACGGTTCAGGAGCCATTCCCGCGCGTCTACGTCACCCGGCGGCTCGAGGACGATGGCGCGAAGTACTTCGGGCCATATACGGACGTCGGAGCAATGCGCCGCGCGCTCAACGTCGTGAAGCGCATCTTCACCGTACGCAGCTGCAACTACGACATGCCGGCGCAGATGCCCGAGCGTCCGTGCCTGGACTACTACATCAAGCGCTGCAAGGCGCCCTGTATCCTGGCGCAGTCGCAACAGGACTACGGAAACATGATCGACGAGGTCCTGCTGTTCCTCGCTGGACGCCCGGACGAAGTGGTAAAGCGCGTGACTGAGCGAATGGACCTGGCCGCGGAGCAGCTGGATTTCGAGCGTGCCGCGGAGCTGCGCGACGTGCTCCACCACCTTGAGCGGATGGAGGAGCCGACGGTAGTGCTGGAAGTGGAAGGCGGCGACCGCGACGTGATCGGGTATGCCCGGGACGGAGACGACGCGTGCGTGACGATCCTGCGGATCAGGAGCGGCAAGCTCCTGTCCCGCGAGCATCGCTTTCTGGAAAACATCGATGGCGAGGAAGACACCGAAGTGCTGTCGATCTTCCTCGCCGGGAGCTACGTCGGCATGCAGGAGCGCGCCCGCCAGCTCCTTCTTCCGTTCGATTTTCCCGACCGCACTCTGGTCGAGCAGGCGCTTCCCGATACCCGGATCCACATCCCGCAGCGAGGCCCGCGCCGCGACCTCATCGCTTTGGCCGAGCAGAACGCGCGACATCTGCTGGAGGAGCTGAAGCTATCGACGATGGAGTCCGACGAGCGGGCGGGTGATCCAGTCTACGAGCTGGGGAGGGAGCTCGGGCTCCAGCGCCTGCCGCGGGCTCTCGTGTGCTTCGACATATCCACCACGCAGGGCACCGATACGGTCGGCTCCGCCGTCTGGTTCGAGAACGGACGACCGAAAAGGAGCGAGTACAGAAAATTCCGCGTCAAGACAGTCGAGGGTAGCGATGATTTCGCATCCATGATGGAGGTGGTCAGGCGCTACTTCGACCGCCGGCTTGCCGACGAGAAGCCTCTCCCGGATCTCGTGGTCATCGATGGAGGGAAGGGTCAGCTCTCCGCGGCGCAAAGCGCGATGGCGGCGCTTGGCCTCGACCGGCCGCTGATCAGCCTGGCGAAGCGTGAGGAAGAGATTTATCTGTGGGGTCGAGCCGATCCGCTGCGCCTTTCACGCCGCTCTCCCGCTCTCCGATTGCTGCAGCAGGCTCGTGACGAAGCGCACCGGTTCGCCGTGACTTACAACCGGAAGCGCCGGAGCATGCGCACCGTGACCTCCGAGCTCCTCAAGGTACCGGGGATCGGCCCGGTAAAACGGCGGCAGCTGCTGCAGCAGTTCGGAAGTATTCAGGGAGTGCGGGACGCCGGCGAGGAGGCGATAGCGAAGCTGCCGGGATTCAATGCCGAACGAGCGCGGAAGCTCCTCGAGACCCTGGCCGCCACAGCTCCGGTTTAGTATCGTCTAGTCGGGGCTAAAGCGCGACAATTTCTTGTTTTCGCCCACTTTGGCTATAAATTACTTGAGCTATGGTCAAGGTCGCGCGCATCGAGCACGAGAGCATCGCTGAAGCTCTGGGAATACTGCCCGGAACCGAGCTGCTCTCGGTGAACGGGCGGCCTGTCGCGGATTTTCTCGACTGGGAATTTCTCACCGCCGACGAAGAGCTGGTCGTAGAGGCGAAGCAGCCGGACGGCGAGCCGGTGATCTACGAGTTCGAGCGGCTCGACGGCGAGCCGCTCGGTCTCACGCTCCAGCCCCCGCCGGTGCGTCGGTGCGCGAACCGCTGCGAGTTCTGCTTCATCGAGGGACTCCCTCCCGGTCTCCGCCAGTCACTCTACATCCGCGACGACGATTACCGTCTGTCCTTCGCGTACGGCAATTTCGCGACTCTCTCCAACGTCAAGGACAGGGATGTCGAGCGGATTCTCGAGTACCGGCTTTCGCCACTCTACGTATCCGTACACGCGACGAACCATGAAGCGCGGAAGGTCCTGCTCAACAACCCGCGCGTTCCCGACATCAAGGCTCAGCTCGGCCGGCTTGCGGCGGGAGGGATCCAGTTCCACTGCCAGATGGTGGTGGTGCCCGGACTCAACGACGGCGACGTGCTCGAGGAGTCGCTTCGCGATCTATGGGAGATGGGCGATTCAGTGCTATCGGCCGCGGTGGTTCCGGTAGGGCTCACGCAGTTCTCGCATCTGTATACGGGGAAGGGAATGGACCCGGGAACCGCGCAGATCGTGCTCGACAAGGTCGAGGCGTGGGGCAGACGTGGACTGATGGAGCGTGGTGAGACGTGGGTGTTCGCCTCGGACGAGCTCTATATGCTCGCCGGGCGCGACCTTCCCGGGCCCGGGCATTACGGCGACTTTGCGCAGATCGAGAACGGCGTGGGTGCGGTCACCTCACTGCGCATGCGCGTGAAGGACGGATTGACGCGCGTCGGGAGGCGGGACGGCCAGCGCATTGGCGTAGTCACCGGGCTCGCGATGGCTCCCGTCATGGAGCCGCTCCTCGAGAGTCTGCGCGACGCGACCGGCGCGCACTTCGAGCTCATTGTCGCCGAGAACTCTCTTTTCGGACCGACGATCACCACGGCGGGACTGCTCGTCGGCAAGGACATCGTCGACGCGCTCCGGAATCGCGTCGACCTCGCCATGGCTCTCATTCCGGCGGAGACGATCAACGAGGACAGGCTCTTCCTCGATGATTATCCTCTTGCGCGCCTGCGGGACGATCTGCCGATGCCGGTATTTCCGTCCTACGACTTCATCGATGTTCTCGAGCAGGCAACGAGCGGAGTGCCGGCGTGAGCATTCCGGTTATCGCGCTGGTCGGCCGCCCCAACGTCGGTAAATCGGCCCTCTTCAACCGGATAATCGGTGAGAACAGCGCCATCGTCAGCGAGGAAGCCGGGACGACACGCGACCGGCACTTTGCCCGCACCGACTGGAACGGGCGGCAGTTCGGGCTCGTCGATACCGGCGGGCTGACCGACGACCCGCGCATGCCGATGGATGTCGAGATCAAGCGACAGGTCCTGCAGGCGATCGAGGAGTCGGACCTTCTGATGCTCGTGGTCGACGCCAGGCACGGCCTCCATCCG
>DASTTD010000209.1:0-2425 GCA_035760325.1 Gemmatimonadaceae bacterium | reverse complement strand
CAGATGTCGTCATCATCGGATCGTACATCGGTCACAACTGGGATGCCGTGACCGCGAACGCGCCGGCGGCTTTCGCCGGCTTCGTGCAATCGCTCGTCGCGCGAGGAAGGAAGCCGATCGTTGTCGCGTTTGGTAATCCGTACCTCCTGCGCCAGATCCCGAACGTCGCCGCATATCTCATTGCGTGGGGCGGATTTCCCGTTTCGCAGCAGGCAGCAGCGCGCGCTCTCCTGGGAACATCCGCGATTTCCGGGCAGTTACCAATCAGCATCCCGCCACACGTCCGTCGTGGCGCCGGCGAACAACGAGCCGTGGTCACGCGCTGAAATAAGGATGTTTGTACGCGCGGTTCGGTCGCCGCGTGCCGCGAAAAAAACGTTGAAAATTTCTGTTGACGCGCGAATCAGGTCGCGGTATATCAATGACTCCCGCCTCAACATGCTCGCGCGAAATCGCCGGGCGCCAAAATAAAAAAATTTCGCCGGCAGCGGTATTGACTTTAGTCACAGAAAGTGACTAATTCGCACTACGATGCGCGACCGCTCCAGCAGATCCCCTTCCCACAGTGTAGATGTCGTTCTCGTGACGGCGATGGGGAAAGACCTGGCGGTGCTGTTTACGCGCGGCACCACTGACAGGGAGAGATGGGCGCTGCCGTGGAAAGCGGCCCAGGGCGGCGAATCGCTCCATGCCGCCGCCACCAGAATCGCTGAGGACGCCCTCGGCGAACCGCCGACCTGGATCGAGCAGATCGGCGCGTTCGCGGATGGGAAGCGGCACCCAGGCGATGCCGACATTTCGGTTGCGTTCGTCGCTCTGGTGCCGCACGAAACCGCATCGCCACGCCCGGGGAACACATGGTTCGCCGTCGCGGACATTCCGCCGCTTTCTCCTCGCCAGAAATCCATGGTCGAGGGCGCGATTGCCGCGATACAGGCGCGACTGGATCAGGCCCCGATTGCCTTCCGCCTTCTCCCTCCGACCTTTACGCTGAGCGAGCTTCAGCAGCTCTACGAGCTGTTGCTGGCCAAGCGGCTCCACAAGGCGAGCTTCCGGCGAGCGCTGCAAGCCGCCTCTCTCGTCGAGCCGACCGACGAGTGGCGCAGCGAAGGAAGAGGAAGGCCCGCCCAGCTGTATCGCTACGCACCGAAGAAAAAGCGTAGGACGCAGCGGGGCGTACGGTTCGATCTGTTACAGTCCTGAGACCCCCGTAGCCCGGCTCCAGACCGGGGAACCCCTTGCGGGTGTGGTGTATTAGTTGCACTATGTACATAAGAGCAATATGTACATAAAGGCAGGACACCCTGGAATGGGAGCCCGATAAGCCATGCTCGCCTATCTCGACAGTCTGTGCGCGGCACTGCTCGCACGAGACAGCGCAGAGATTCAACGACTTCTCGCTCTCCCTGCAGCGCGAGACCTGCCTCGTCGTGTGCGTGAGGAGGCCGTTGCGATTTCACGCGCCGGCAACCGCAGCTTCATGGCCCCCATTCACGCGCTCCACTTCTACTACAAGCTCACTCACATGGTTGACGAGTCGAGCGATCCGATCTTCGGCGACGCGAAGGACACGGTCGGCGAAGGTGGACAGATCGAGCTCCCGCTTCGCAAAGTCGGGAACGGCGGCCGGTAGCCCTCAACTGAGCCGCAGCGCCCGCTAGACCAGCGCCCGCAGCGAGTTCTTCTTCTTCATCGCCTCACCCCAGACGTCCCCGACCTTCTCGAAGCGATCGGGTGCGTTCGCAATGGTGAAGTTGCGCGGCTGCAGATCATCCGTGAGCTCCGACCAATCGAGCGGAGTCGAGACCGGAGCACCCGCTCGAGCGCGGACGCAATAGGCCCCGGCCACGGTCTTTCCCTTGATGTTCTGCAGATAGTCGACGTAAACCATCGCGCCGCCACGCGCCTTCACGAATCGCTCGATAGTCGCTTCCTTTGGATGGGCATCGGCGACTTTCGTGGCGATCATCTGGGCGACGAGGGTAGCGGCCTCGTTCGGCGTCTCTGGCGGAAGCGGCAGGTAGATATGGAGCCCGGAAGATCCGGAAGTCTTGATCGCGGCCTTCAGGCCGAATCCGTCGATGACCTCGCTGGCCCAGCGGGCTACCTGCTTGACGCGCTCGAAGTTGGCGCGCGGCCCGGGGTCGAGGTCGATGATGGTGTAGTCGGCGTAATCGCGGGACTGGATCCGGGAATGCCAGGGATCCACCGAGACCGCGCCCAGCTGAATCGTATAAAGAAGGGTCAGTAGATCGCCGCCGATGATGCGCGGCTGCTCCTCGCCCTCGTCGTTGGCGATGACCTCTACCCGCACTTCCTTCGGGGTACTATCGGACGCCTTCTGCTGATAGAACGCCTCGCCTTCGATCCCGTTCGGAAACCGGCGCAGCACCAGCGGACGATCCTGCATCGTCGGCAGGATGAA
>DASTTD010000208.1:0-3283 GCA_035760325.1 Gemmatimonadaceae bacterium | reverse complement strand
ACCGGCGGCTATGAATGTAGCTCTTGACATACCATTTCTGGAATTACACACTTGACTAAGACGTTTGACCAAATCCTGCCTCGCCGGAAGGGATGGACGTGCCCGAGACGAGCCCCAGAGTAGCATCGAGCCGAGGAGCGACCGAGGACCGTTTCCTCGACGCCGCCGAACGCCTGCTCGTCGAGGTGGGATACTCGGGGATCACCGCCCGCCGGCTGGCCGAAGAGGCCGGCGCGAACCACGGCCTGATCCACTACTACTTCGGCTCGATGGAAGAGCTCTTCCTCGGGGTGCTGGAGCGATTCACCGATCGCCTGATCGCGCGGCAGCGGGCCATGTACGCCTCGGATGCGTCATACATCGAAAAGTGGCGGGCGGCGATGCGCTTCCTCGACGACGACCGGCCGTACCAGAAGATCTGGTGGGAGCTGCAGGCGATGGCCTGGAACCGCCCCGAGCTGCGCGAGCGGGTGGCACGCGTGCACGGTGCGTGGTGCGACGCGATGCGCGAGGCCGTCGCGACCGCGGTCCGCCGCTACGATCTGGACCGTACTGGGTTATCGGCCGATGCATGGGTGACTCTCATCGTGGCGCTAAACGAGGGAATCATCCTCGAGCGTCTGTCGGGCATAGATCGAGGACACCAGGCGCTTCTCACGCAGATCGACAAGTGGCTCTCCATGCTCGAGCGGAAGTCTGGCGGGAAGGTGGAGAAAAAGACTCACCTCAAATAGGAGGTATCCGGTGCGCAAGACGATCTTCTTCCTCTACGGTGTTGTAGCCTACGCCTTTTTCTTCGTCGTATTCCTGTACGCGATCGGCTTCGTCGGGAACCTCGTGGTTCCCAAGTCCATCGATTCGGGGGTCGAGCGTGGATTCGTATCGTCGCTCGTCATTAATGCCGTACTGCTACTCCTTTTCGCCGTCCAGCACAGCGGCATGGCGCGACCGGCGTTCAAGCGCTGGTGGACCAGGTTCATCCCCGAGCCCATCGAGCGCAGCACCTACGTGATTCTGGCGAGCGCGGCGCTCGCGCTGCTCTATGTTCTGTGGCGTCCGCTCACCGGTGTGGTGTGGCAGGTAGACAATCCCGCGGGTGTCGCCGTGCTGTGGGCGCTCTTCGCGCTCGGCTGGACAGTCGTGCTGCTCTCGACCTTCATGATCGGGCACTTTGATCTGTTCGGGTTGCGCCAGGTGTGGATGAACATGCGCGGGCAGGTGCGCGGCCCTGACGGATTCCGGATGCCGGCGTTCTACCGCATCGTGCGGCATCCGATCATGGTCGGATTCTTTATCGCCTTCTGGGCGACGCCGGTGATGACCGTGGGGCACCTGCTCTTCGCCATCACCACGACCGTTTACATACTGGTAGCCGTGCAGCTCGAGGAGCGCGATCTGCTCGCGCACTTTGGGAACGCGTACACGGAGTATCGTGCGCGCGTGCCGGCGTTCATCCCATTCGCGACCGGGCGTCGGACCAACGCGAGGGAAAGCGCGCCGATGAGGTGATCGAACCCGCGTGACAGATACGGAAAAGACCGCCTTCAGGCGGTCTTTTTTTTCCGGCCCACTCGTTCCGGCGAACCTGCGACTACTCGCACCTGGTCTGCCATGCAACCGCAGTCGCTTTAGGTACGGTTTCTATGGGGCCTACTGCGTCGGAGACGGCTTGGACAACACCCCAAAAAGCACGGGAGCTGTCAGGGCCATGCCCGCGCTCGAAGAGTCGAAGATCCGCCCCCGTAAATCCGTCCGACCACGATACGCGAAACGAAGATGAATCCGAGGCGGTCCAGGAAGCTCTGGATCGATTTTTCGAGTAGGGGTGGACAATCACCGGCGTTACCAAATACCACTTCGCGCGACCAGATGAACGGCTGGAATCAACGGATAGTTTGAACCGGGAAGGCGGACTGTGGTATGCCACAGCGGAGCCTATTGGGGGTGTCCAGGGACCAAGCTTCATCCGATAACAACCCGCGAACTTGTCACGAAGATTTTGCGCGTCCGATTCGCTTGGAGCTAGAAGCCCGACAGCGGCGAAACCAGCAAGCAGTAAGGTTCTACGCATGCAAGAAGACCAACACGGATAGCGTCCGCCCGATGCGTTTGTCATGAGAGCGTGCTCCGCACGTACTCGTCGACATTTTTGGCGAGCACGTCGAGCGGAACGTTGCCTCCGCGCACGACGGTATCGTTGAAGGCCTTCACGTCGAACCTTGCGCCGAGCGATGCCCTCGCCTTCTCGCGCTGGCGGTTGATCTCGCTGTGCCCAACCTTGTAGCCGCACGCCTGTCCCGGCCATGAGCAGTAGCGGTCGACCTCGCTTGCGACCTCGAGGGGATTCGATCCGTTGACGTCCACGAAGAACCGGACGCCCTGCTCGCGCGTCCAGCCCTTGGCGTGGAGACCCGTGTCAACGACCAGCCGGCACGCGCGGAAGGCGAGCGACTGCAGATATCCCAGGCGCCCGACGCGATCGTCATCGTAGGCTCCTAGCTCGTCCGCCAGCTGCTCGGCGTATAGTGCCCATCCTTCGGAGTACGCGTTGAATGACAGGATCTGGCGGACGAGCGGCATCTCGTGCGTGTACTCTCCCTGCCAGATGTGGCCGGGGATCGCCTCGTGGAAGGCGAGGTCCGCCAGGCTGTACTTGCTGTGGAGGTCGGTTGTCCTGAGGTTGATCCAGAACTTGCCGGGAATCTTGCCGTCGATCGACCCGGCCCCGCCGTACGCGGCCGGAGCTCCAGGCTCCTCCTCGGGTGGCAGCCGCCTCACTTCCATGTTCGGATCCACGATCGTGTTGAACGCGCGCGGCATCTGCGCCCGGATCCAGGCGAGGCGCTCGCTGATGAACGCCATGATCTCGACGCGACCCTTGTCGCCTTCAGCGAACTTGTAACGTGGATCTTTCGCCAGCGCCTGCATGCGTTCGCCGACGGTGCCGTTCGAGAGTCCGACCTCCTTGAGGATCACGTCCATCTGCGCGTGCAGGTGCTTCACTTCGCTCAGGCCGAGATCGTGGATCTCGTCGGGCGACATGCTGGTGGTGGTCGAGGCCTTGAGCGCCCAGCGGTAATATTGCTCGCCGTACGGCCGCGTCCCGATACCTGGGTCGTTCGTCGCGACTGCTCGTTCCGCCTGTAGCTCGGCGATCTGACGCTCGAGCGCCGGCGTGATCTCCTGCACGACGATGCTCCGGGCGCGGCCAGTCCAGTCCCCGGGAATGTTCTTCGATCGGCGCCCGATCGACTCGACGAGCGCGCCGCCCTCGCGAGCATCC
>DASTTD010000207.1:0-2110 GCA_035760325.1 Gemmatimonadaceae bacterium | reverse complement strand
CTCCCAGCGCGGCGTCGCCTGAGCCATCAACGGCGGCGCAAGCAGCGCTGTCATGGCGATCACGAGAATGTTGCCGGCAATCGGAGCGGTGATCTTCATGATTCCTTCCTCGGATTCTGGTTCGTGGTTGACACAAGCCATTCCTGGCCGAACTTCGGTGCGTCCCCATCTCGAACGACTTGCGTTCGATCACCTGCCTCTGACTTACCGTAGATTTCCACCGCACACCAGTACTGGAGAATTCCGATGAGCAACTTTATCCGTGACATACGGCTGCCCGCATGGCTTCCCGGCACCACACACGCCTTGCTGCGGGTGATGACGGGTCTGCTGTTCATGCAACATGGAGTGCAGAAGCTCTTCGGCCTATTGGTCGATCCGAGCCGGCCGTGGACCGGGCCGCCGCCGATGTTCTCGCAGTTCTGGTTCGCGGGTGTGCTCGAGTGCTTCGGCGGCGCGCTGATCGTGCTCGGGCTTTTCACGCGTCCGGTTGCTTTCCTCCTCGCCGGCGAGATGGCGGTCGCCTACTTCCAGGCGCATTTTCCGCGCAGCTTCTGGCCGATCCTCAACGGAGGGGAGAGCGCGGTCCTGTTCTGCTTCATATACCTGCACTTGTTCGCCGTGGGCGCCGGTCCGTGGAGCCTCGACGGGCTGCGGCGCGGGAAATCTCCGGACCGCTAGCACGACGATCGCCTCGGTCGTTGGCGAATGACCGGCTGGCGATGATGCAGCCGGACGGAGCGCCGGCCTGACCTCGCGGCGAGCACTCTTCGCGTGCGCATGCCTGGGGTTGCTCGTCTTCGGCATCGTCCTTACCACGCTTGGATCGGTGCTGCCGTCGATCATGGAGCGCTTCGGAATCGACAAGGCGGAAGCCGGCTCGCTCTTCCTTCTGATGACGCTCGGGATACTGGGGGCGTCGCTCATCTTCGGTCCGCTCGTCGACCGTTATGGGTACAAGGGAATGCTTCTCGCCGCGACGGTGCTGGTCGCCGCGGCGCTCGAGGGAATCGCGTTGGCGCAATCGATGATCGCCCTGCGCTTCGCGGTAATCGTCATCGGGTTCGGGGGCGGCATCATCAATGGCGCTTCCAACGCCCTCGTCGCCGACATCAGCGGCGGCGAGCGGGCGGCGAGTCTCAATCTGCTGGGCGTGTCATTCGGCGTGGGAGCGATGGCGGTGCCGTTCGCGCTCGGCGTCCTGAGCAACCGGTTCTCGCAGAGCGCGATCGTGGCAGGCGTCGGCGTCCTCGTGCTCCTGGTTGTAGTGCTCATCGCGATTCCGGCGTTTCCAGCGCCGAAGCAGCCAAACGGTTTTCCCATCGCGGCTGCCGGGCAGCTCGTGCGCGACAAGCTGATACTCCTCATGGGCGTGATGCTCTTTTTGCAGAGCGGGATCGAGATCACCGTTGGCGGCTGGACATCCACCTTCGTAACCGAGGTGCTGGCTGTGCCGCCACGGGACGCGCTGATCATCCTCTCCCTCTATTGGATGGGCATGATGCTCGCGCGTCTGGCGCTTGGCTTTCTTCTGCGCCGGACATCGCCGTTTCGGGCGTTGTACGCCTGCCTTGGGATCGCGCTCGTGGGCTCGGCGTTGCTCCTCACGACCAGGACTGTCGGGATCGCCGCGGCTGGCGTGTTCATGCTCGGCGTAGGTTTCGCCGCGATGTTTCCAACGGTGTTGTCGTTCATCGGCGACCGCTACGCGGCGCTATCGGGTACCGCCTTCAGTGTGGCCCTAGCAATAGCGCTTTGCGGCGGCATGCTGCTTCCCTGGCTCGCCGGTATTCTCGGGATGGAATTCGGGATGCGCGGCTCTTTAGCGATCGTTCCAGCCGCGTTACTCGCGCTGGCGGCATTGCTGGGAGTTCTGTCGCGCAGGCTGCGCCCACTCTCACCAATACCAGTGCCACTCGGCAAACAGTGATCGACACTCGCGTTCCCGCGGGCGACTCGGCGGTGCCGCTAAAGAATCACGTCGACAATGTCGGCCCTGTTTCCACGATGGCGTCGGTCGCGTTTAGCCCCAAGGCGGGCTAGCGGGGCAAAGCCAGCACCCGACATATTCGCGTCGTGGAAGCAGCCATCAGCCTACAGCCAGAAGCTG
>DASTTD010000206.1:0-2275 GCA_035760325.1 Gemmatimonadaceae bacterium | reverse complement strand
AGCAGACGCCTGATGTCGGGGGCGAGCCTGATGAGCAGGTCGACGGACGCCTCCCGCGCCGCTTTATAGCGCCGGTACACTTCGTCGCGGCTGTACGCGGTGGGAAGAGATGCGAAGTATTTGACGACGGGGGACCAGATCGAATCGAGGCGTATCACGTACGAGCGATTCATCGTCGCGATGCTGTCGGCCTGCATGCCGCTGAGACCGAGCGTGTCGGCCTGCCGGAGTATCGACGCCAGCGGGTTGGTGAGGCCACCGTTGCTGTACATCGCCCTCAACATTGGCTCCGGCACCTTGTCGCCGCGCCTGGTACGGCCGCGATCGAGCTGTTGCGTCAGCAGCTGGCGCTCGCGCGTGGGACCGAGGTCGAAACGCATCATCGCGGTGACGGTGACGGGGTTGCGGACGGCACTGACAGCGGGTCGCGTCGAGCCGAAGCGCTCGTTCACGTCGTAGAGAAACCGCTGGTTCTGCATGTCGAAGCCTCGCACGGCGAGGAGCGTGGGATCAGCGAATGAGCTCTGGCCCCAGCCTTTCAGCCTGGAGTCGTCGTGCAGCAGCATGTCGGCGGCACCGAGCGGATTGGAGATCTGGAAGCTGAGCGTCGCTCGCTGTGGCAGCCTGAACTTCACCGGGTTGAGAGCGAGCGTCAGCGTAGCCTGAGATGTCCACGGGCCCTGGCAGGAATTGCGGGCGCTCAGCTGACCCATCTGCTTCTCGAGGCAGCTCCGCACGTTATCGGGCGCAGTCGCAATGAGATTCCGCATCGCAGCACCAAGAGTCGGATCCGGCGCGTTCGCGGGATCGAAGACGAAGGCGCGGTCGTTGGAGTACCCGTCGCCGTTGACATCGCCGGAAATGAGCGGCGTGTACGGTGTGCCCGAGCGCATGTTGCCGAACCAGCTGATCCGGACAGCGTCGAGGAAGTTGTACGCGACGTTATACCTGATCTGGTGACGCGAATCGAACGACGACCGCGCCCACTCGACGTCGAGCGGATTCCCCGCGGTGTTGCTGAAGCCGCGAACCTTCTCCCTTACGCTGGAGAGCACATATCCGATTCCCCATGTGTACTTCGTGTTGAAGCTGGTCGGGGACAGACGGAAGCTGAGCTGCCTGCTCTCCGACTGAAGATCGGAACGAAGCTCGGTGACCCGGGAATACAGCTGCGTCACTCGCGCATCCCGCGAGGCAATCGTCCCCGTTCCCGGCACAATGCTGGCAGGCTCGACGAACACCGGGCGGTCTCGCTCGTCTCCAAGATTGAAGCGGGCTGACGGATTGAAGTTGAGATCGACGATGCCAGCCTGATTCATGTTGCGCGAGTAAGTCGCCTCGACCTGCGCCGCGAAACGATTGGACAGAATGGATCCGTTCCAGTTGAGATTCGAGCGCAAACTCCGCGGCGCTTTGTAATCGCCCGCGAAGAACGTGACGTTTGGAACCGTGCTCGCGAAGACGCTTCCGTCGGCGCACTGCGTCGGCAGCATGGCGGGATCACTTGCGTACCCGCTCCAGTCGGGAACCGGAGCCGCGGCTCCAGCGCAAAGCAGCTGCTGCAGCGACCCGGGCAGGCCGGTGTTGTCGATCGCGGGCCCAATGAGGTTGGTGCCCGGCGTGCTCTGGAACATCCCAATTCCACCGCGGATCACGGCGCGCGGTCCGCGCACTGCGCCCATGAATCCCGCCACCTGCGGCGCGGTGCCGTAGCTCCATGAAAACCCGATTCGGGGACTGATGTAAACGCTGTTGGGAACCCGGTCGTTTCGACGCCCGAAAAGCTGCTCGACCTCGGGGTTTTCCTGTGGGGCAGATGTAAACCGGTTCCCATCGAGGCGAACGCCGTACTGGATCTGGAGATTGTCACCGCGCCGGTAGGAATCTCCGAGAGAGACGGCGCCCACGAGCTGGCTTCCACTCCTGATCCGCGGCGACAGCTGTCTGCTGAACGAAGCGGGGCGCCCGGCTTCCAGGTCCGCGAGTGAGTTGAACCTGAAGGACCCGAAAAGATTGGTCTTCGTATCCTGATTGAATGCGTCGCGCCGGAGCTCGCTCGTGAGCTTGATGCGGTGCCTGTTGTTGCTGCTGAACCACGACAGCTGATTCGAAAGCTCCGCCCCTGTCGTCGTGGTGCGGGAATTGAGGCTCGGACTGCCGCCGAATGCAATGGACGTGAGCCCCGTCGAACCGTCGTCGAAGACAGAGGAGATGCGTACCGTGCCGCTCGGCATTTCCAGGTACGGCGTCGAATAATTCCGCGAGCGCCTCACCC
>DASTTD010000205.1:0-6172 GCA_035760325.1 Gemmatimonadaceae bacterium | reverse complement strand
CGCCCGCCGTCGGGGCATCGGTCTGCGGCTGCGCCGCCGCCTTCGGCTCCGTTGGCGCGGCGGCGCTCGTCTTCGGAGTCGGGGCGGCTTTCGCTTCCGTCGGAGTCGCACGAACCGGCGGTTTGGGCAAGGGCTTCGCCGCCGGCATCGGCATTTCCTTGAGCGATGACTGCGGTGTGCTGGGCTGGGTAACGGGCGCCGGGGCCGTCGCCCGCTCCGTCTTCACCTCTCCGATCGCCCGCTCGCCCGCCGGGGCGGCGACGATGTTCACCCGATACATCGGTGGCAACGCGACTGGCTTCGGCTGCTTCAGCGATTGAAACGCAAGCATTCCGAGCGCAACGTGCAGGACCGCCGACAGCGCGAACGATCCGAGATGCCGCGGCTCACCGAGCCGGCGCGTGATCACCGTGTCTGTGTCGGCTCCGCGACGAGTCCGACGTCACCGACGCCGCTCGCGCGCATGATGGCCAGGACTCTCACGACGGAGCCGTATGGAACGCGATCATCCGCGCGGAGATAGACCCCTCCCGGTCCGCGTCGCTGCGCGAGAGCCTTGAAGCTGGAGCTGAACTCCGCGAGCGAGAGCCGAGCTTCGTCCACGAAGATGGTGCCGGCCCGGTCGATGGTCACCGTGAGCCCGCTCTTCGACTCGAGGGGGCGCGCCTGCGCCTGCGGGAGAGATATATCGACTCCGCCCTGCATCATCGGCGCGGTGATCATGAAGATGATCATGAGAAGCATCATGACGTCGATGAGGCTCACCACGTTGATCTCGGCGTTGAGCACGAGCCGGTCCCGCCCGCGGCCGCGACGCGCCATCAGATCTTCCCCTCGCGAACGAGCAGCGCGATCAGCTCCGACCCGAAGCTCTCCAGCTCTCCTTCGATCTTGTTGAGCCGCGACGCGAAAATGTTGTAGGCGAATACCGCCGGAATCGCGACGCTCAGCGCCGCCGCCGTCGCGATCAGCGCCTCGGCTACACCGGGCGCGACGGCGCCGATGTTTCCCGAACCCTTGGCGGCGATGCCGATGAACGCGTCGATGACGCCGAGCACGGTGCCGAGCAGACCGATCAGGGGGCTCACGGAGCCGATGGTGGCGAGCGAAGGAACCCAGCGACTGAGGCGGTCGCGCTCCGCCGTCGTTTCGGAGTCCAGCACCAGGCGCAGCGCTTCCACCTGCGAGCCGCTGAATCTGGCGGTTCGTTCCGCCGTCCCCGACAGCGCGGGCTTCGTCTCCTCGATGAATCGCATCGCCCGCTCCATGATGGTGGCCGGAGGTCCACTGCTGGTGCGCGCCATCTGAGCGGCGCGCTCCACTGTGTGTGCCCCGGCGAAGTCGTGGGCGAAGGACCGCGTGATTCTGGAAGCCTTTCGAAGCTCCAGCCACTTCGCGAAAATGATCCACCAGCTGACGAGCGAGAGCGCCACCAGCGAGAGCAGAACGATCTTCGTGGCTCCGGACGACGCGGTCACCAGCTCCGCGGGCGATGTGGGGATTGCCTCCGTGATCTGTCTGAGCAGAAGGCTCAGTATCAAGCCGCGGCCCCGCGGATATTCTGCGCGAACCAGGCGTAGGTTTTCTTCAACCCTTCGAGCAGGGTCACGTCCGGCTTCCACCCGAGAAGCTCATGCGCCTTCGCGCAAGCGAGGAAAGAATCCTGGACCTCGCCCGTGCGCGCGGGTCCAAAGCCGACCGGAACGTTGCTGCCGGCGGCTGACTGGAGCAGCCTCGCCAACTCGACGACACTCGTGCCCCTGCCGGTGCCGATGTTGAAGGCGCGCGCGTCGACACTCCCTTTCACGGGAAGTGGCTTCGTCGCGGCCATGAACATCGCGCGCGCCACATCACCCACGTATACGTAATCCCGGGTCTGAAGCCCGTCGCCGAAGATGGTGAGCTTCTCTCCACCCAGGATCCGGCCGCAGAAAATCGCGACCACTCCCGCTTCGCCGTGCGGGTCCTGACGCGGGCCGTAAACGTTTCCGAATCGCAGCGCCACGGCTTCCGTCCCGTGCACGCGGCCATAGTAGGCCAGGTAGTACTCCGCGCTCAGCTTCGAGACGGCGTATGGCGACTCGGGATCCTTTGCCGTGCTCTCATGGTTCGGAGGCCTTCCGCTGTCACCATACAAGGCCCCACCGGTAGAAGCGAAGACGACGAGGGTTTTCGCACCGCTCGCCCGAATAGCTTCCATCAGATTCAGCACTCCGAGCACGTTGCTCGTCGCATCGAACAGCGGGTCGTCGACGCTCTTGCGGACATCCATCTGCGCGGCCAGGTGCGCGACGACGTCGAATCTGCCCTCACGCACGAGCTTCGCGAACTCCGGCGAATTGATGCTCACGTGATGAAAGCGGGCCTTCTCCGGGATGTTTTCACGCTTGCCCGAGGAGAGGTCGTCCACGACGCAGACCTCCCAGCCTTCAGTCAGAAAGTAATCCGCGGTGTGCGAGCCTATGAACCCCGCGCCGCCGGTGACCAGAACCCTCTTAGTCATGCTTCTGGTTCTTCTCCGACCGATCGTCAGGGGTCTTTCCTTCGAGAGCAAAGAGATACCGCGCGGCGTCGACAATACCGAGGCCGCGTCCGTTGGCGCCCGCGGCTCTGAGGCGGACACTGGGCTCGTGCAGAAACTTGTTCATCAGACTCTTGGAAAAATGTTCGACCACTTCTGCCTGCTCCGGTGAAACCGCCCCAAGGCGCCGCATTGCCGTGGCGAGCTCGGCGCTTCTCAATTTGTCCATCTCTTCCCTGAATCCGCGAACGACGGGCACCGCCGCGAGTCCAGCCACCCACTCCCAGTACTTCCCGGCTTCCGCGGCGATTATCCGCCGCGCGGCCGGGATATCTTCCTCACGCCGCTCGAGATTCGCCGCGGCCGCCGACTTCAGGTCGTCGAGATCGTACAGAAAAACATTGTCGAGCTCGCCCACCGCCGGCTCCACGTCGCGCGGAAGGGCAATATCCAGGATGCAGAGCGGACGCCCACCGCGAGCAGCGACGTCGTCCCTGACCCGCTCCAGCGTGACCACCGGAACGGGAGCGGCCGTCGAGCAAAGCATCACGTCAACATCCCGCAGCGATTCCCAGCAGTGATCATAGTGCATTGCCGTCGCGCCATGCTCCTCCGCCAGGGCCAGAGCCCTTTCGTATGTGCGGTTCGCGACGATCGCAACTCTTACCCCTTCACTCAGCAAACAGCTCAGAGCCACTTCCGCGGCGTCTCCCGCCCCCAGCACCATCGCTTTTCTGCCGGCAAGGCCGCCGAAGATTTTCTTCGCCACCTGAACGGCGGCGGAGCTGACCGACGCCGCGCCACGGCCGATTCCCGTTTCCGCGCGCGCGCGCGAGGCGGCCATCAGCGCGCTCTGGAACATTCTGTTGAGCAGCGGACCGGACTCGGTGCGGCATTGCTCCCAGGCTGTCCTGACCTGACCGTGGATCTGAGCCTCGCCGAGCACCATTGAATCGAGGCCGGCCGCCACGCCGAACAGATGCGCGACTGCTTCCCGGTCGTGGTGCACGTACACGAACGGAGCGACGTCCTGCCCGAGGCGGGCGGAAAGGCCGGCACATATATGATCGAACGCATCGCCATTCTGTTCGACCAGATACAGCTCGGTGCGGTTGCAGGTGGAGAGTATCACGCCCTCCCGCGCGGTGCCGTCGGCGCGCAGGCGCTCGAGCTCGGAGAGCGTTTCCGTTGTCCGGAACGCGAGCTTCTCCCGAATCTCGATCGAGGCGGTGGTGTGATTGACTCCGACGACGATCAGCGCCATGAGGCGACTCGCTCGGGGACGGCACCGGCTTCGACCGAATCACAGAAATCTTCGCCGATCAGGTCGTCGGCGGCGCGCTGCCAGGCGCCTCCATCTGCTGCACGCAAACGCGAGCGCATCCGGTGCAGAGCCGCAAGCGCGTGCTCGTAACGTTCGTCGAACCGGCGGGCGAGACTGTCACGAATGCGAGCGGCCGCTGCCGGGACCCCGGCGGTAGACACGGCGATGGTAAGGTCTCCCCGGCGGTGAACCGCCATGCTGTGGAAGTCGCCTTCCTCCGGCGCGTCCGCGACGTTGACGAGGATTCCCCGCTCACGGGCGTCAGCGGCGACGACCGAATTCACATCCCTCGAGCTGGTAGCGGCGATCACCAGAGTCGCGTCGCCGAGGACATCGGGCGCATACGCGACGCGAAGCACCGTCAACCGATGCTCTGACTCGGCTCGCACCACCCCGGCGCTGACCTCGGGAGCGACCACCCGCACGTTGGCGCCCGCGTCGAGGAGAGCGAGGGCTTTTCTCGTACCGACGGCTCCAGCACCGACGACCAGCGCGCGGACCCGCTGGCCATTGAGCGCAATCGGGAAGGCGCTCACAGAAACCGGCCGCCACCGCTCACGGCAAAGCGGAAGACGAGATAGAGCGCGATGACGCTCGCAAAGCTGACGGCGGAGAGAAGAGCGGCTTTCCGCGCCTGCCACCCGCGGTTAAGCCGCCCGAATGCCAGCACCGCAACACCGATCCAGGCGCTCATCCCCCAGATGATTTGCGGAAGCACCAGAGCGCGATACTGAAACGAATACCCGGCCGCGAGAGCCAGACCCAGAGTGAGGCCCAGAAAAGCGGCCATGGCGGCGAAATGGTTGACCCGGTCAAGTGTCTCGAGTGGCGGAAAAAACCGGTATATGGGCCCGAAGTGGCCTGACTTGAGCTCCCGCCGGGCAACGAGGTACATCGTGCCCGCCGCGGCAGCGGTCGCGTAAGCCGCCAGTCCGGCAAAGCTGAGAACGATGTGCAGGGTCAGCCAGACCGCGCGCGCGCCCTCGGGCTCGAGGAACGGCTGCATTCCCGTGAGATTGCCCGCAATCGTGACCAGCGCGGTAAGAGGGGCGGCAATGAGGGCGAGGCTGACCTCCCGCGCGAGGATCTCGACGATCACGAGCGCTATCGCCAGGACCAGGCCGGCGAACGAGAGAGCGGGACCAAGGCCGGTGAGCGAGGCAGCTCCAGCCTCCCGACTGAGGCCGATCAGTGCCGTCGCGTGCGCGGCAATACCCGCGAGGAGCGCGATTACGACCCCGGCGACCGGAGCCTTGACGCGACGCGCGAATGGGAGCGCGGCAATGGCCGCCGCTCCGAGGTACAGCGTCACCGCAACGAAGTGGGCAATCGCTATCATGTGATCGCCCTAATTTAACCGCTTGCGGCCCCCTTCTCAGGGGCCCGCCCGAACGCTCGCTACCGCATTTTCCCGGTAAGCTGAACGGTCATACCCTCGCGGATCGTCGGCTGGCTCTGGCTGATGATGATCGCGGTCGAACCGAACGGAGTGACGCGAACGACCTGCGCCACGCCGGCGCTCACCGGCGGAGCGGCGGCTTCATCACGCCGGCCTGTCGCCCGATCGATGAAGCTGAATTCATCGCCGACCTGGACGCCGGTGCGCGCGTTGGGTGAGATCACCACGTAATGGCCGATCGATGGAAGGACGGGTTGATTGTGCAGATAGAGAACCTTTCCCGATGTCCCGCCGGCAATCGGGCTTGTTCCCGTACCGGGAAGGATGACATCGGAGAACGGAATCAGGCGCTGCTCGAGGCGGATCTCCGCGAACTGACGGATGACGCGAGCCTGTGTCGGCTGACCAGGCGTCACTTCCTCGATCCGGACGATGCCGGTCGGAACCAGTACCTGGCCGACGTCCGCGAGCTGATCGCCCATGATGTAGGTGAGGTATCGGTCGCCCGCGCGCGGGACGTGACCGCGAGGGAGCTGCACGTAGAGCCGGTCGTTCAGCTGAAACCGCGCTTCGATGCTCGTGGACTGGATTCCGAGGCGGTCGACGCTGGCGACCAGGCGGCCCGCACCCGACGGCCCTCCCCGGCGCTCGACATAGGGCGCGGATTCGACTTCTCCGCGACGGACACCGGAGTTGCGCGAGCGATTGATCGCCTGCGCTCCTATCTCCGCGGCGGCCCGGCTGAGCGGTGATGCGAAGACCGTGAGCTCGGGGGCGTCGGACTGGGTGACGACGGGAGCAGGACGCGTCGATATGTGCGAGACCACGTTCCCCGCGCTGTCAGCGCGCGCGAACGCTTCGGGCCTCACTTCGTCGCCCCAGATGCGAATGATCTCGCCCGGGTAAATCCAGTGCGGATTCTCGACGA
>DASTTD010000204.1:0-2970 GCA_035760325.1 Gemmatimonadaceae bacterium | reverse complement strand
GCGGCGCGGGGAACCGAAGTGGTGAACCTGAGCGCCGTATCGGTTTGGGCTCTTGCCGCGAGAGGGAGCAGGAACGCGGAGGCAACGACGGCGATGAAACTGCATGGACGGTTGCGCATACAGCTCTCCGGGGTGGGTGGGGCGAAGATGGCTGTCATTCAAGACGAGCCTTATTACATACGCCCAGCTGGAGAGGGAGGCAAGGACTGAACAGCTGCTGCGATGGGATCGGCTGAGGTGCTCATTCGGAAACTGAGCACCAGCACGCTTAGAGGGGATGCAAGTTTTGAGTGAACAGTCGTCAGGGACTCAGTCCTCAGTGGTTATCAGTTGGACCAAGCCGCCACGGACCACTGAAAACCACTGACAGACTCCCGACTCAGTACTGCCAACTCGCTACTTGCATCCCCCGTCAGAGCCGCCAGGAGCCAGTTACCGCGGTGTCTTCAAACGGTCTCAGTGCTTCGTCTACTGTCGAGCACCGCTCGTACTTTGTCCGCGAGGTCCTGCGGAGAAAACGGCTTGTGAAGAAACTCGATCTTCGCGCCGGCGAGACTTTGCATCATGACGTGATCGTCGTGGTAGCCCGACATGAACAGAACCTTGATGCCGGGCTTCATTTTCGCGATTCGCTCAACCATCGTCCGCGAATCCAGCCCCGGCATTACCACGTCGGTGACTATCAGGTCGAAGTTCTGCCCGCTGGTTTCGTGTATCCGGATCGCCTCTTCCGCATTCCCTGCCTCGAAGACGGAGTAACCCTTCTTGGTCAGAACCCGACGCGCGAGATTCCGTAGGGCCGCTTCGTCCTCGACCAGGAGGATGGTCTCCGAGCCACCGCTTGCATCGTTGCGGATCCTCGTCGCATCGGCAACGACTGTCGTGGACACCCGCGGGAAGTAAATGGTAAAGGAGCTGCCCTTGCCAACAGTCGTCGCCACCTGAAGCTCGCCGCCGGATTGCTTGACGATTCCGTGAACGGTCGAGAGTCCCAGCCCGGTGCCTCTTCCAGCCGGCTTGGTCGTGAAAAACGGCTCGAATATCCGCTCCCGGGTTGCCTGGTCCATGCCGGTTCCAGTGTCGGTCACCGTGAGCACTTCGTAATCGCCCGGTGGCAGACAAATCTCGCTGCCTTTTGAACCGTTTATACGGGTACTGCATGAGCTGATCGTGATCCGTCCGCCATCCGGCATCGCGTCGCGCGCGTTCACCGTCAGGTTGATGAGCACCTGCTCGATCTGGCCGGAATCGGCGAGGATGAAGCCGGCGTCCTCATCGAGCTCCAGCACCAGCTCGATGTTCTCCCCAAGCAGGCGCCCGAGCATCCGCTCGACTCCCATTGCGATGGCACGAAGCTGGATCGGGCGCGGCTGCAGTATCTGCCGGCGACTGAAGGCCAGCAGCTGCTGAGTCAGGGCGGCAGCGGACGTCGCGGCTCGCTTGATCTCGGAAATATCGCCGTGTACGGAGCTGGATGAATCGAGACTGTCGAGCGCAAGATCGCTGTTGCCGTGAATCACCGTCAGCAGATTGTTGAAGTCATGGGCGATGCCGCCCGCCAGCTGACCGATCGCATCCATTTTCTGCGACTGCCGGAGCTGCTGCTCGAGATTCTTTCGCTCGGTAATATCCTGACTGGAGCCGACGATCGAGACAGGCGCCCCGGTGGGGTCTCGCCGAATTTGCCCGCGGGTGTGGAAATGGCGCACTGATTTATCGGAGCGCACGGCCCGATACTCCACTGCGAAAGCTTGACCTTCCGACATCGCCGATTGCAGGGCGTCCTCGAGCAAATGCCTGTCTTCCGGATGGACATAACTCATGAAGGTGCTGTATGACGGCACGAAGGAGCCCGGCAGCACGCCGAAAAGCCGGAAAGTCTCGTCCGACCATACGACCGTATCGGAGGCGATAACCCACTCGAAGCTGCCAAGGGCCGCAACGTGTTGAGCCTCCGCGAGCTGCTCGCGGCTGCGTCGAAGTCCTTCCTCGTTGATGCGTCGCTCGGTGACGTCGTGAAGGATCACCAGGGAAAGGGCTTCATTCTTATCGCCCGATTTAGAAACGGAGACGTCGCAATAGAGTACCCGGTCATTCGACCGGGCGAATGAGATGTTTGACCTCGAGACACGGCCGGTCTCCTTGAGACTTTCCAGCAGATCGCGCAGCTGCTGCCGCGACTCCGGTGTCCCGAAATCCAGCAGCTTGCGCCCGAGCAGCGGACGCTTCTCTCCCAGCAGCTCCGCGGCGCGCTCGTTGGCGTCGGCGATCCTGCCGTCGCGCTCCAGCACGAAGATCGCGTCATTCGCCGAGTGCATCAGCGCCGAATATCTCTCGGCGGTGACTTGGGCCTGACGCGCCATGCGCGCCGCGAATTCCTCGAGCTGCTTCTGCGTTTCAGCGAGCTCCCGCTGGCTCGAGAGCAGCGCGTCGTTCATGCGCACGACGTCCTCGATGCTCGAGATGAAGAGGTCGAGGATCTGCTCCTTGCCCGATGTGATGGTGAAATTGGTATCGAGGAACCGCACGTTGATTCCCATGCTGCTCTTCGAGCCCGTGCGTAGAGTGTGCTTGTCGAGCGCGTGGCGGATGCGGGCTAGCAGGTGCGGCAGCGCGTACGGTTTGGTCACGTAGTTGTCGGCGCCACACTCGAGCCCGCGCACGATCGCCATCGGGTCGGTGAGACTGGTGAGGAGCACCACCGGCATGTCACCATAGTTGCCCGTTTTGATGCGACGACACAGCTCATACCCATCTATTCCGGGCATCACGACATCGCTCACCACCATGTCGAATCCGGGGCTCCCGGCAGACTCCAGCGCTTTCAGAGCAACCTCTCCGCTCGTCACCAGCTCGACATCGAAACCTTTGGTGTCGAGCGCGTCGCGCAGCGCCTCACCCTGAGTCGCGCTGTCTTCAACGACGAGGATTTTAGGCTTCATTTCGTTCTCCTTGGACTGATCTTTCGCA
>DASTTD010000203.1:0-2941 GCA_035760325.1 Gemmatimonadaceae bacterium | reverse complement strand
ATCTTCGTCGCGTGACCCGCGAGCGCTTCGTCGATCGAGTTGTCGACGACTTCGTAAACGAGGTGGTGGAGACCTCTCGAGGATGTGCTCCCGATATACATGCCGGGACGCTTCCTTACTGCCTCGAGACCTTTTAGAACCTGAATCTGGCCAGCGTCGTAGCGAGTGCTACCGATCACTTCAGCCGTTGCCGTCTTCGCCATGAATTACCGGTGGGATTCGATTTCTCCGACCGCCGAAGACACGCCGAATTTCCGACTTCCACCGGGCGTTGGCCTCGGGCGGAACCGTGTCTCCTGCAGAATGTTGAAATCTAACCCCGAAATGCGCGCGAAAGCAAGCTCAGCCGATATTCCGAAGCCATTGTCACACAACAACTTACAAGCTCACAAACAATCTGCGGCTGGGCTTTCCCACATTGCGAGCAACCGCGTGCCAGAAACCCGGAATGTGACAAGGTTTCGGACTGCTCCGTCATTGAGATAGGAACCCAGGAGGACTCATGCTCGGCGCCCGTCACTACTCACTCATAAGCCTCTTTGCCATCGCCGCGGCGGCCCCGCGCCTCGATGCCCAGGGGATCGTGCGCGCGGGTGACGCTCGGCCGGCGCTGCAGATGACTCCCGCCCAGCGGACCTTCGCCAACAGCTATCTGAGCGCGATCACGGGGCCTGACATCGAGCGCTACAAGCGGCTGATTCACCCGAGGTCGCGCGCGTGCATGAACGCGGAGAACGCCGACTTCTTCAACAGGATCTTCGAGCGCCGCGTTCGCAGAGTTGCAAAGAATCCGCGGATGAGCATCGAGAGAGTGAAGGACCGGTCGATGTTCAGTCCGGCGAAAAGCAACGGACTCCACTATCCGTCGCGTCCCTCGCACGTGATCCACATCAACCTCGTCTCGACCGGCTCGAAACAGTACCAGGTCTCGGCGTTCGTTGTGCGCGAAAACGGCATTTGGTACGAGGTGCTGCCATGCCCCTCGGCCAAATCACTCTCGACGATGAGGGAAGCGCAGCGCCGCGACGCCGAGGAAAACCTCAAGGCGCGAGCGGCGGCCGACTCGCTTCAGGAGCCGCTGCGCACCGAGCTGTTCAATCTGCTCCAGGCCGAGGGGCCGGTGAGCGCCACCAGACGCTATGTGGAGGCGACGCAGGTCGATCTCACCTTCGCCCGCCGCGTCGTCAAGGCTCTCGAGAAAGATCTGACGCTGATCCATTAGGATCAGCGCATAAGCTGCAAGCGGATCTTCCTGATCCGCGCCCGCCCCGCCTGCGCGTTGAGCGCACGCAGCAGCTGAGGCTCCATCAAAGACAGCTCCGTCATCCACCCGTTCGTCGTAACCGCGACGAACAGCGTGCCGTCTGATGTGACGAACCGCGGCATCGTCACCGTCGCGATCTGCGGGCCCACCAGCGACTCCCACTCCGGAATCACCGACGCCTGCTCGACCCGCTCGTCGAGCCCGGACTGCTTCAGAAAGCCGCTGACGACGTCGCCGAGCGGGGAAGGCTTTCGCTTTTTTTCGTCGGGATCGCGCTTTCGAATCAACCGCTGCTCTCGCTCAAGTGGTCCGCCGGAATAGTATTCAGTGGATGGGCCGTGCACACGCGGCACACTCCCATTGAACCTGGGACCCAGGGAATCATTATGCGAGGGAATTCCGCCATCCGGCTCGTGTGAGTCGCCGCGAACCGATAGCGATCGATCGGTTAGCTGTCGAATCAACTATAAGTGGTGGCGTAATCTTCGCGTAAACAGGTGGCGGCAGACGTAATTCCATTCCTATATTGGAACGCCCGCCTTTTCGAATTCCGCCCCGTTCGGAGGAAGTCCTAGTGCATCCGTTCTCCCGCACCGTTCGTCCCGGCGCGCTTTTGCCGTGTGTGACAGCCGTCCTGTTCACCGCCTGCGCCGACCAGCTCACCGCTCCAGCAGCGAGACTGAGCGCGCCCCTGACGTCGAGTGCCGCCCTGGTGATGCCGGCGTTCAGCGGAAATATCCGGATTGGCGTGGTGCCTACCGCCTCGAGTGTAATCCTCGGGAGCAATTCACCATGGACATTGCGCAACAAGAGGACGGGCGCGGTTGTTTTCAGCGGAGCCTCCGGTTCAGCGACGGTCGAGCTCGCATCGGGTTCGGTATCTCGCACTAATTATCGCCTTCAGATCGTATGTACTCCTTCGGTGACGGATCGCGACGCCAGGCTCGCGCTCGCCGCGTCTCGTGGCTACGTGACGTACAGCGCGTTCTTCGCTGGTGCTAACTGCTGGCGGGTGATGATCGGAGAGTATCCGCCGACAATGACGTTTCTTCAGCGCGTGGCTGAGAAAAACCGGATCGTCGGATTAGGTCACGCTCCCGCGACGGCTTTCTGGCAGAGCACTACGATCACGACCGGTGTGACGCGTTACAAGGTTACCCGCGGCACCGATGTGGCTTTCACCGAGGACCCGGTCGTCCTTGACGCCGGTGGTGAGCTAGTTCGGATTGCTAGCCTGCCATACCGCGGAATTGCCGAGGTCACCCGCAACGGCAGCGGATCACTGGCCGGGGTCAATGAGCTACCGCTGGAGGAATACCTGTACGGAGTCGTGCCCCGCGAGCTTCCTCCGACTATCTGGGATCAGCCGGAGGCGCAGAAGGCGCAGGCCGTCGCCGCGCGGACGTACGCACTCCGCGGGCTCGGAAAGCGGGCGGCCGATGGCTTTGATCTCCTTCCCACTACCTCGGATCAGGTGTACGGCGGGTATGCGGCCGAGCACCATGTTTCGTCCGCCGCGGTCGATGCGACCGCGGGTATCGTCGCGACCTTCAAGGATGCGAGCAATAACGACAGGCTCATCGAGGCCCTGTTCTCCTCCACCACCGGTGGGTGGACTGCCAGCAACGAGGAGATCTTCAACTCCGCTCCCGTCAGCTATCTGCGCAGCGTCCCCGA
>DASTTD010000202.1:0-8373 GCA_035760325.1 Gemmatimonadaceae bacterium | reverse complement strand
CTGCGGCGATCTCTGCTCGGACATTCAGAGCCTGCTGGTGGAGCGGCCACCGATCGCGATCGGCGACGAGCCCAGCATTCGCGACGGCGTGGACAGCGTGCTGGACGAATGGCGCGCGCTGAGGGATGGCGGCAGGGATGGCATCGCGCGGATTCAATCCGAGGAGAGAGCGCGCACCGGAATAAGCTCACTCAAGGTCGGATACAACAAAGTGTTCGGCTACTTCATCGAGGTGACGAACAGCAACTCGCATCTCGTTCCTCCGGATTATCAGCGGCGACAGACTCTGACCGGGGCCGAGCGGTACGTGACTCCCTCGCTCAAGGAATACGAGGAGAGAGTGCTGACCGCGGCGGAGCGGGTGGAGTTTCGTGAGCGCGAGCTGTTCGAGAAGCTGCGTCTGCGAATCGGCGGCCGGATCTCGCGCCTGCAACTGGTCGCGCAGGTGGTGGCCGAGCTCGATGTGCTGGCGTCTCTGGCGGAGGCGGCGTCGAGCGAGGGATATGTCCGGCCCGAGCTGACCGACGGCTTCGACCTCGAGATAGTGGCTGGCCGGCATCCAGTCGTCGAGCGGATGATGCCCAGGGAGAAGTTCATCCCGAACGACGTGTCGCTCACTCGTGATGCGCGCATGATCATTCTCACCGGACCGAACATGGCCGGGAAATCGACGATTCTGCGTCAGGTCGGGCTGATCGTGCTGATGGCACAAATCGGCAGTTTCGTGCCGGCCGCGCGAGCAAGGATCGGCGTCGTGGACCGGTTGTTCACCAGGGTCGGGGCGAGTGACAACCTCGTGCGCGGGCAATCCACCTTCATGGTGGAGATGTCGGAGACGAGCGCGATTCTGCACACGGCGACCGCGCGCAGCCTGGTCCTGCTCGACGAGATCGGACGCGGGACCTCGACGTACGACGGAATTTCCATCGCCTGGTCGGTCAGCGAGCACCTGCATGACGAGATCGGATGCAAAACCGTTTTTGCCACTCACTATCATGAGCTCACGCAGCTGGCGGACCATTTAGTAGCAGTTCGTAACTATAATGTGCAGGTCAGGGAGGTCGGTGATCAGGTGCTGTTCCTGCACCGGCTCGAGCTTGGCGGTGCCGACCGGTCGTACGGCATAGAGGTAGGCCGCCTCGCCGGGTTGCCGGACTCGGTGCTCACGCGCGCCAGGGAGCTGCTCAGGGTGCTGGAAGCGGAACAGATCGTGCCTCGCTCTGTGCAGTCCTCTCCCAGACTCGACTCTTCGCCGGGAGGAGAGGGCCAGCTCGGGCTCTTCGCGCACCTGCCTCACCCCGTCGTGGATAAACTCGGAAAGATGGATCCAGATACGATGACGCCACTTCAAGCTCTCGACACTCTTGCCCGGCTCGTCGACGAAGTCAGGGTCGGGAAAGAATCCTGACATGATGCCGAAATCGGCTCTCGGCGCCGCGCTCCTCGTCTCGACGATGCTTTTCGGATGCAAGGACAGCGGTGGCAGCGGACTGCCCTTTCAGACAGTCGGACGGCAGCCCGACATCGCGCCGGTGATGCTCAACAACGAGCTGCCGTTTCGGTATCCTCCCGCTCTGTATACGCAAAAAGTGCAGGGCAACGTGACGCTCCGCATCTACATCAACAGCGATGGAGAGATCGTCGCCGACTCGACCCGGGTGGCGGAAACCTCCGGCTTCAACGCGCTGGATTCAGCGGCGATGAAGGGATCGCGTGAGCTGAGGTTCGAGCCGGCGAAGACGCAGGGTCAGCCCGTGCCGGTGTCGATTCTGTTGCCGGTGTACTTCAGGCATCCCGATGCGCCGCCGCTCGCCGGCGACTCGGTCATCAAGCGGGATTCCGTTCTCATCTCGAGGGCGGACTCTGCCCGGCGCGCCGACTCCGTGCGGAAAGCCGACTCGCTGCAGGCGGCCGCCGACAGAAACGCCGCCAAGACACCCATCAGGCGCCCCGCCACACGCAGGACGAGACGCGGCAGCTCCCGCTAAATGGAACAGCAACGCAACCGCCGACCGTGTGACAGTGTTCTCGACACGATCGGCTGGACACCGCTGATCAGACTGAACCGTGTCACTCGTGGAATACGAACGCCGGTTTACGCCAAGGCGGAGTTCTTCAACCCGGGCGGATCGGTGAAGGATCGCATTGGGCTTCCGATCATCGAGCGCGCCGAGAAAGAGGGGAGGCTCAAGCCGGGCGGAACGATCGTGGAAGGAACGAGCGGCAACACCGGTGTCGGGCTGGCGATTGCTGCCGCGCTGCGCGGCTACAAGTGCATCTTCACGATGCCGGACAAGATGTCGCAGGAAAAGGTGCGGCTGCTCAAGGCGTTCGGCGCGGAGGTCATCATCACGCCGACCGCCGTCCCGCCGGACCACCCCGACAACTACGTGATGATGGCGAAGCGCATCGCGGAGGAAACGCCCAACGCCATCCTCGCCGACCAGTTCTACAACGACGCCAACCCCGAGGCGCACTATGCGACGACGGGTCCCGAGCTCTGGGAGCAGACGGAAGGCAGGATCACCCACTTCGTCGCGTCGGCCGGCACCGGCGGCACGCTCACTGGCGCCGGTCGCTACCTGAAGGAGCGTAATCCAGGGGTCCGGATCATTGCCGGTGATCCCGCAGGCTCGATACTGGCTGATCTCTGGCGGAGCAAAGGCAAGTCCCGGATCGAGGGAACTCCGTACAAAGTCGAGGGAATCGGACAGGACAAGCTGCCCGGTACACTCGACATGAGCCTCCTGGACGATTACCGCACCGTCAGTGACAAGGAGTCTTTCGCGATGGCGAGGCGGCTCACCCGGGAAGAAGGGTTGTTCGTGGGCGGGTCGTCAGGTCTCATCGCGTCTGTCGCGCTGGATGTGGCGCGAGAGGTGAACGACCCGAAAGCGATGGTGGTGACGATTCTGTGCGATACGGGAGAGCGGTACCTCTCCAAGCTTTACAGCGATGAGTGGATGCGCGAGAACCAGATGCTCGACGTGCCGAGGGTGGCGCTGCATCACGTGCTGGGACGAAAGAACGGGGGTGCACCCGCGGTCGTCAGCGTCGCTCCGGGTGCCACCGTGCGTCAGGCGATCGGGCTGATGACGCTCCATGACGTATCGCAGCTTCCCGTGATGGATGGCGCCAACTGCGTAGGCTCGGTCAGTGACTGGTCGCTCTCGCAGAAGAGCCTCGAGAATCCCAAGCTTCTCGATACCACGGTCAGCGAGATAATGGATTCACCGTTCCCGATGATATCGTCCGACCAGCCGGTGGACAGCGTCGTCAAGCTGCTCTCCAAGGCGAATCCCGCGGTACTCGTCCAGGAGCACGGAGTAGTGCAGGGAATCGTGACGCGCTCGGACATGCTGCACTTCATGATGTCCCGGTAACCAACCAGAAAAAAAATGAAGATCACGGTTTTGATGGGCGGCACCTCGTCCGAGCGAAACGTGTCGCTCGCTTCGGGGATCCGCATCGTGCAGGCTCTGCGCACCAAAGGCCACACGGTCGTTGCGCTCGATCCGGCGCGCGGGGTGATTGACGCCGCCGGGGAAAAAAAGCTGAGCACTGGAGCGGTGGGCACCGCGCCGCCCTCGCTCGAGTCCCTGTCGAAGGTCGCCGAAGGGACATTTCTTCCGAATCTCACCACCATGAAGGAGATCACCGGTGCCGACGTCGTGTTTCTCGCGCTGCACGGCGGTCAGGGGGAGGATGGAACGCTTCAGGCGCTCCTCGACATGGCGCAGGTGAAATACACGGGGAGCGGACATCTCTCGAGCGCGCTGGCGATGGACAAGGATCTCTCCAAGAAGCTGCTGCGTGCCGCGGATGTAAAAACCGCCGATTGGCTGATGGCCCCGGCGGAGATAGAGCAGGTGGAGGGCATGCTCGGGCTGCCGGTGGTGGTGAAGCCGTCAAAACAGGGATCGACCGTGGGTCTGACGGTTGTCAAAAAAAGAGAGAATCTGGAACCGGCCATAACTGAAGCCTTCAAGTACGACGACGAAGTCATGATCGAGCGATTCGTGCCGGGGCGGGAGCTGACCGTCGGAGTGCTTGGGGACATCGCGTTTCCGGTGGGCGAGATCATTCCCAAACACGAGATCTACGATTACGAGTGCAAGTACACGCCTGGCATGGCGGAAGAAGTCTTCCCGGCCAGGCTCTCGCCGGCAGCCACGACCAGGGTCCAGCAGCAGGCCGTCGATGCCTTCAGGGCACTCAAGCTCAGGGGCTGCGCGCGCATCGATTTCAGGCTGACGACCGAAGGCGAGTTCTATTGTCTCGAAGCCAATACGTTGCCCGGCATGACCGAGCTGAGTCTGATACCACAGGGGGCAGCGGCGATGGGAATCACCTTCCCGGACCTCTGCGAGCGGATAGCGAGGCTCGCGCTCGAGTAACGCGTTTTTCGCTCGGGAATGGGGCTCGGGGAGGAACCCTTCGATACTCCCTGTGTCTTAGAACGGTAGCCCTTCGATACCAGGCGCATGTCCAACCAGACCTACGCAGAACACGATTCACCTCGCATGACACCGGCCGTTCAGTGGCTGCTGGCGCTGAACGTGGGCGTGTATTTCCTGCAGGTCATGCTGTTCGGGAACGAAGGCGTGTTCTCGTTGCTGGCGCTGGATCCGTCGCGGCTTCCCGGCGCATGGTGGACCGTTTTCACCTACATGTTCGTCCACGCCTGGCTCATGCATCTGGCGTTCAACATGTTCACGCTCTGGATGTTCGGCCCGCGGCTCGAGCAGGTGTGGGGCACGCGGAGCTTTGGATACTTCTTTCTGTGGTGCGGACTGGGCGGCGCGTTCGCGCATCTCATTTTCGCCGGAGATACGGCGGTAGTGGGCGCGTCGGGCGCGATCAGCGGAGTCCTCGTCGGTTACGCGCTACGCTGGCCGGACGAAGAAATCTTTCTGTTCGGCCTTATCCCGATAAAGTCGCGCTGGCTCATCGCCGCGATGATCGGAATGAACATCATCTTCGCGCTTTCGCCCGGCTCGGGCATCGACTGGAGCGCGCATCTGGGCGGCATGGCGTTCGGCTGGCTGTTCCTCAAGCTGTCTTCGGCCGGCGGGCTGAGCCGGGTTCGCGGGTGGGTGTCTTCCGCGCCCGAGGATTCGGAGGATATGCCCAGAGCGGTACCGCGCCCGAGATCGCCGTCGCGCGATCGTGAGAGCGGGCGCGGCGTCGACGAAGTCGTGGCCCGCAGCAACGCCGTGGTGCTCCGCGAGAGCAAGCCGGTGCAGCACGTTCCGCGAAAAGAGTCGGCGCAGGAGCGCGCCGCGCGGGTGAACCTCGTCCTCGACAAGATCTCGCAGCACGGGATCGGGAGTCTGACGAAGGAGGAGAGGCAGCTGCTAGAGGAAATGTCGCGGAAGTTGAGAGACGGATAGGCGGCTGAGGCCACCAGCGCACTTAGATGGGATGCAAGTAGTGAGTGAGCAGTTAGCAGTCGATCAGTATGTCAGTGGTTATCAGTGGTGCGCGAGCTGAAAACCACTGACATACTGACTACTCATGACTGCCTACTCGAAACTTGCATCCCCTTTAAGCGCGCTGGTGGCCAATTACTCCTAATTGATCCTCCCCCCGCAACGGTGCATTCTTCGGAATGCCCCGCCCCGAGCTGCTCGAGACATTCGATAACCCCTACGCAGACCGTGACTACGAGATCCACATGGATTGCGCGGAGTTCACATCGCTCTGTCCGCTCGGGGGGATAGAAAGCGATGCGGAGGAGCTGGCGCTGCTGAAGGGTGGCGCGCCTGATTTCGGAACGATCCGCATCACCTACGTCCCGGCGAAGAGCTGTCTCGAGCTCAAAAGTCTCAAGCTGTACCTTTGGAGCTTCAGAAACGACGGAATCTTTTACGAGCGCGCCGTCAACCGCATTCTCGACGACCTCGCCGACAAAGTCGCGCCGAAATGGATGCAGGTGGTAGGTGACTTCAACGTTCGGGGCGGCGTGAAATCGGTGATCACCGCCGTACGGGGAAAACCACCCCAGCGCTGATTCACCGTGATATGAACACCGCTCGTCATCACGCGTGCGCCGCTCACCGACGAAGCGGTTCAACTCGTTCGTGTCGGCCGGTACGCTCCATGACAGTCAACGGTGACGGAGGTCGGCCATGCGCGTTTTTTTCATTGCTTCCCCGCTTTGTCGCGGGATCCTGCTCGCGAGCGTCCTGATTTCATGTGACGACGATCCCACCGCGCCTGGCGCGAATGTGCGGTGCGCTACGGACAACGGAGGAATCACGCTTCCAGCGGAGTTCTGTGCCGTCGTCGTCCGCGACATCGTTACGAACGGCGTCGCCGCGCGCGCGCGACATCTCACCGTCACACCGAACGGGGATATCTTCGTCGCGATCAACAGCCCGGGCAACAACAATCCTCTGTTTGGCATCGTGGGGTTGCGTGACCACGATGGTGATGGCATTGCTGACGAGGAATTTCGCTTCAGCCCCGACCTGGGCGGCAGCGGCATCGCGTGGGACGGTGGATCCCTGTACTTCGGGGCCAACGACCGGGTTCTGCGCTTTCCACTGCCCCTGGGCGAGCTGACACCCACAGGCGCGGCACAGGTCGTCGTTTCCGGATTGCCGAGCACAGGTGACCACATCAGCAAGACGATCGTGCTCGCCGATCCGCAGACGCTCTACGTCAACATCGGCTCGGCGTCGAACGCCTGCCAGGTCACCAACCGGGAGGCGCAGTCGCCGGGCGTTTCTCCCTGTCCGGAGCTGCCGATCCGCGCAGGAGTGTGGGTGTTCAATCCGGCCGGGACGAACCAGACTCAGAGCAGCGGACGCCGCTACGCGACCGGCCTCCGCAACATGGTCGCGCTCGCCGTGAACCCGGTGAACAATTCGCTCTACGGCGTTCAACACGGACGCGACATGCTGTTCGAGAACTGGCCGCAGTTCTTCACGCAGGAGGAAGACGCGGTGCTGCCGGCGGAGGAATTCGTCCGAATCGCTGATGGCAGCGACAACGGGTGGCCGTACTGCTATCACGATGCGGTTGTCGAAAACAAAAAGGTGCTCGCGCCGGAATACGGCGGAAATGGCCAGCTGGTGAGCGGCAACGGTATCGACTGCGCGAGCTATAATCAGCCGCTCGCCACGTTCGGAGGACACTGGGCGCCGAACGGAATGCATTTCTACCGGGGTACACAGTTCCCCGAGCGCTATCGGAACGGTGTATTCGTCGCGTTTCACGGCGGCTTCGATCGCGCGCCGCTGCCGAACGAAGGCTACAACGTGATGTTCATACCCATGGGGTCGAACGGATTACCGTCGGGTGCGCCAGAGATTTTTGCGGATGGGTTCGCGGGCTCGACCGGGCCGCTGCCGGCGAACGCGGTACATCGTCCGGTGGGCGTGACTGAAGGGCCGGATGGATCGCTTTATATCTCCGACGATCGGGGAGGGCGGATCTGGCGGGTAGTCTACCGGCCGTAGGCACAAGGGGTTTTCCCGGCGGAAGAACGGCCACTTAGAACGACACAGATGAGAGGGGACAGAGGCACAGGGTTGAGTTGCGAGGGGTTTTTCTCGCAACTCTCAACTACGCTTCTGTTCCCTCCCATCTGTGTAGTTCTAAGTTGTAGTTGAGACCACCACCCGCCCGTTGATACCCGCCACCTCTCCCGGTTAATCTCAATGTACGTGACCAGAATCTGCGTTCCGGTCTGAATCAGATCCGAGGGAAAAGGAGCATGAGCAACCTGAAGGTATTCGTGCTGATGGCAGGGCTTACGGCGCTGTTTATCGCGATCGGCGGCGCCATCGGCGGACAGAGTGGAATGATCATGACGCTGGTCCTCGCCGGCGTCATGAACTTCATCATGTACTACACGTCCTCGAGCATTGTCCTCCGCATGTACGGTGGCAAGACCGTTACCGAGCGTGAGGCGCCCGAGCTGTATCAGATGGTGGACGAGCTGCGGCAGCGCGCGGGACTTCCCATGCCCACCGTCGCGATCGCGCCCCACGTGCAGCCCAACGCGTTCGCCACCGGCCGGGACGCCGAGCACGCGGTCGTGTGCGTGACGGAGGGCCTCATGAGCATCGTATCCCGCGACGAGCTGAGAGGCGTGATAGCGCACGAGCTCGCCCACATCAGGAATCGGGACATGCTGCTACAGACGATCGCCGCGACAATGGCGGGAGCGATCAGCAATCTCGCCAATTTCGCCCTCTTCTTCGGCAGCGCTCAGCACGACGACGATGGAGGAAACCCGGCGGCGGGACTGGCGATGGCGCTGCTGGCGCCGATCGCCGCGATGCTGATCCAGTTCGCGATCAGCCGTCAGCGCGAGTTCAAGGCCGACGCAGTCGGCGCCGAGATCAGCGGCAAGCCGCTCGG
>DASTTD010000201.1:0-2754 GCA_035760325.1 Gemmatimonadaceae bacterium | reverse complement strand
AACGAACATGTCGCTGGAGACCGCCGTCGCGGAAAACCGCTTCCGGGCTGATCTCTTCTACCGCCTCAACGTCGCGCGGGTCGAGCTGCCCGCGCTGCGTGAGAGAGCCGGCGACATCCCACTGCTCGCGCACTATTTCGTGAGACGCCACTCCGAAGTCGAGGGACGCGGCAAGCTGCGACTCGCTTCTGATTCAGTGAGCGCGCTCGAGCGGCACCGCTGGCCGGGAAACGTTCGTGAGCTGAAGAACGTGATCGAGCGCGCCGTGGTCGTATGCACCGGCGACGTGATCCAGCCGCACCACCTGTCGCTTCAGCGCCGGTCGTTCGTTCCGCTGGTCGAGCTGCCCGCCGGCACCATGATCCACATCCCGCCGGAGGGAAAATCACTGCAGGCAATCGTGGACGAAGCAATACACATTACCATTGGCTCGACAGGTGGAAATCTCAGCGCTGCCGCGAGAATCCTGGGAATCTCCCGGCCCACTCTGATGCGCAAGCTGCGCGACGAGGGAACAGTCAGACGCACGATACTCGCATCGTCATGATCCGGTACGCGGCCATCCTTGCCCTCTCGCTCGTCGCCCTGGCGTGCGAAGGAGACAAGGGGGGCAGAGTCGGCGGGACGATCGTGGTCTCCGCTTCCGCTGACGCCGATGTCCTGGCTCCTCCCCTGACGTTCAGCCTTCTGGGGAAACAGGTCGCCGACCAGATGTTCGACAACCTCGCGGACATCGGAGAGCATCTGAACACCGTCGGCGACGCCGGGTTCACCCCGCGGCTCGCCCGCCGGTGGCGCTGGGCCAATGACTCGCTCTCGATCGACTTCGAGCTGGATCCGGCGGCAAAATGGCACGACGGCAGGCAGGTCAGAGCCGCAGACGTTCAGTACACGTTCCGTCTGGTCAAGGACCCGGCGCTCGCATCGCCTCTCGCGTCGAGCCTGGACAACGTCGATTCGGTGTCAGTCGTGGATTCGGTCACTGCCCGTGTGTGGCTGCGCGAGCGTCGGCCGGATGCATTCTTCAAGGTCGCGCAACCGGTCGCTATTCTTCCCTCGCATCTGCTCAGCGGCTCGCCAGCCGCCAGTCTTCGCTCGAGTGCTTTCACCAGCAGCCCGGTCGGGAGCGGAAAGTTTCGGTTCAGCGCCTGGGACAGGGGCGCGCGGATAGTTCTCGTCGCCGACAGCGCCAATTACCGCGGGCGTCCGAGAGCGGATCGCCTGATCTGGCTGGTATCGCCGGATTATCCGGCGGCTGCCGTCCGCTTTCTGACGGGCGCCGCGGATTTCATCGACGTTCTTCGGCCTGAGTATGTGTCGCAGGCTTCAGCGGCGGGGAAGGACGTTCGCGTATCGAATGGGAGCCTCGACTACGGCTATGTCGGGTTCAACCTGGTCGACAGGAAGACCGGACGGCCGCACCCCGTTCTTGGCGATCGAGAGCTGCGAAGAGCGCTCGTCATGTCGGTCGATCGCGCGTCGATGGTGCGTAACGTGTTCGATACGTTCGGGCTCGTGGCACACGGTCCGGCGACGCGGCTGCTTCCAACCAGTGACACCACCAGCTCTCTGCCGTACGACACCGCACGGGCCGCACGCGCTCTGGATTCCCTGGGGTGGCGCCGGGGAAGCGACGGCTTGCGCCGGCGCGCCGACACCGTTCTCGCGTTCTCACTGATGGTCGCGAGCTCCAGCACCAATCGGATGAAGCTGGCCACGCTGCTCCAGGATCAGTGGCGGAAGGCTGGCGCCCGGGTATCGGTCGAGCCCATCGAGATGAACACCTTCGGCGCGCGAATGGAAGAGCGCAACTTCGACGCTCTCCTCAATGCCTGGCACATCGAGCCGACGCCGTCATCGGTCAGAGAGGAATGGGCGAGCAGCGAGATCAGGCCCGGCGGCTACAACGCGTCGTCCTATCGGAATCCGCGGTTCGATGCGATAATCGACAGCGCAACGAGGCAGGCGAACCCGGCGCGGAGCGTCGAGCAGTATCGCCGCGCGTATCGCATTCTTTCGGAGGACGCGCCTGTGCTCTGGCTGTACGAGCTCAGAAACGTGTACGGAATATCCGAGCGAATCCGGCCCGTCGGACTGAGAGAGGATGCGTGGTGGCGAAGTCTGGATCAGTGGGCTGTAACGGATACGGCGACTACCAACTAAGTCCGGTTTCCTGGACAGATTCTTTTTGAGTTTTGAGTTGACCGTTTTTCCGTTAACCGTTATTGAGTTACAGCTGCGTTTGGATGTGCGCGCGCAATAACGCAACAACGGACAACGCAACAACGGTAAACTCAAAACTGAAAAAGCATCCGTCCAAATAGAAGCGCCCCGGCCGATTCGACCGGGGCGTTCATGCATGAGTGAGCCTGCTTACTTCTTGTCGTCCACGATCTCGTAATCCGCCTCGACGACATCATCGGCTGCCGGCGCCGACGCTTCCGGGCCGCGAGCCTCACCGCCTGCCTGACCAGCCTGCGCAGCCTGATCCTGCCCCTGCTGCTGGTAGAACGCCTGACCGGCCTCGCTGAACACCTTCGTCAGCTCTTCCTGCGCCGCGCGGATCTCGTTGGTGTCGTCGCCGCGCAGTGCCTTCCGCGCGCGCTCGACCGCCGCGTCCACTTTGGCCTTCGTCTCCGGTGAGACCTTGTCGCCCCACTCCCTGACGTTCTTCTCGACCTCGTAGGTCATCGAGTCCAGGCGGTTGCGCGCGTCGATCGCCTCGCGCTGCTTCTTGTCCTCGGCCGCGTTCTT
>DASTTD010000200.1:0-3731 GCA_035760325.1 Gemmatimonadaceae bacterium | reverse complement strand
TGTCTCGCGAGCAATATTCCGCCTGTGAGGTCGACCGCCGCAGGTGAACTAGGGCGTTAGACGGCTACACCCATCTTCCCGATGACAGCATCAGAAGTCGCAGCGACTGAAGCTCCCGCGCCGGGACCGGGAAGGTGGCGTCGGCCCGCTTGGATCACGGCAGCGCTCGTGATCCCGATCATGGCGATGCTATTCTCGTCCCGGCTGTGGGCGGCAGACACGACGCCCGGCGGGCACAAGATTACCAATGTGGTGCTCGGGCACTTAGTCGTGCCGAGCAGGAGCCCGGTCCTTAACACGGCGTTCCTCGCGCAAGCTCCGCGCACCGGCCTTTGCGCCTTGCACCTGGAGTTCTGCAAGTACAGGGGATTGTACCGCCAGGTTGCCTTTCCGTTTCTTATCCTCAGTGCGGTCGCCCTTCCCTTTTGGGTGGTCTTTCGGCTGTACCGCCTTCGGACTCTCGGGCACGCTCTGTCGGCCCGGCGCGAGCTCCTGCTGCTGACGGTGGTCGTCTATATCCTCGGCCTTGCCACTCTCACGCTCACCCCCAACGGAGGTTCGCTCCTGCGTGCCGGAGCTACGAGGGGAATTGAGCTCCAACCCAATCTGGCATCGCTGACCTGTTCGTCCGCGATCCTGCCCAGGGCTCCGAACGCCCGAGCGTTCTGCGTGCAGAACGCAGCGGGTAATGTTTTGCTCTTTTTCCCGCTCGGCATCTTGCTCCCTTTGGTCTGGAGGCACCTTCGCTTCTGGCGTGGGATACAAATCGCGATTGCTCTTTCAATCAGCATCGAGCTCATTCAGTACCTTTCGGGCTATCGATCCGCGGACATCAACGATGTTATCCTGAACGTTTTGGGGGCGTGTCTCGGCTTGTTACTCGTGTATCGGCTGCCGTGGCGCCAGAGTAATTCACTGATCACTCACCGCGTAATGTGACCCATGTCTTCTATTATCCATTCGCAGGCAGCAGACATTCCGTCCAACATGACAACGACCGGCTTCGACGTTCCTGGATTCCGAATTGTGGACAATCTGGGCGTGGTACGCGGTGTTGTCGTCCGGTCCCGATCGGTTTTCGGCACCGTCGGCGCCAGCTTGCAGACGCTGCTTGGCGGCAATATCTCGCTCTTTACGGAACTCGCTGAACGAACGCGCAAGCAGGCCTTCGACACCATGTTGGTCCAGGCGCATAGGGCGGGGGCCGACGCAGTGATCGGCATCCGCTATGACGCGAACGAGTTGATGAAAGGCGTGACGGAGGTATTGTGTTACGGGACCGCCGTTCGCGTGGAGCCGCTGGATGTCTGAGCTGGGCGATACACTCACGTAATGCGACCCCTTCGGTATTCCATCAACCTCACCTTGGACGGGTGCTGCGATCATCGTGCAGGGATCGTGGACGAAGACTTACATCGTCACGCGGTGGAAAACCTCGACCAGGCCGATGCTCTCCTCTTTGGCCGGGTGACTTACGAGATGATGGAGGCAGCGTTTCGGCCGCCGGCGCCGGCGGGAGCGAGGCCGGATTGGATGGAGCCGTTCGCCCGCACGATCGACGCGGCAAAGAAGTACGTCGTGTCGAGCACCCTGGCCCGGGTCGATTGGAACGCGGAGCTCGTGCGCGGGGATCTGGGCAAGGCCGTCGAGCAGCTCAAGCGAGAGTCGGGAAAGGGACTGCTCACCGGAGGCGTGAAACTCCCGCTGGCGTTGGCGGAGCTGGGATTGATCGATGAGTACGAGTTCGTGGTGCATCCGAGGCTAGCGGGCCATGGGCCGACGTTGTTCGCGGGGCTATCGAAGCATGTCGACTTGAAGCTCGTGAGCCGGCTTGAGTTCGGCTCGGGGGCGGTGGCGATGCGGTATGAGCCGAGAAGGTAGGCCGTTTGAGCCGCACCCGACTCTTCTACAAGCGGTTATGTCTCGCGGAACCTACGCACTGCTGTTCTCTCTCTTTGTTGGCGCGTGTGCGAGAGCGACCGTGACTGACGTAGGCTCGCCCATTTCAGAGGGCACTCCATTTCGCGGCTTCCCGGATTTACCGCTGAGGGCGTCCACCAGTTCGACTGGCGATTCGGTTCAACCTGGCCCTTGCGCCGCCGCCGATCCCGCCGCTCCAGAGTGGCCGACGACGCACGCTCGCACGCAAAGCCGCTACCTGAAAGGTATGACGCTCCGGCTTCCCGCTCGCTTTGCTCTACGAGAGTCGGGGTACATCAGCCAGGAATCCGAGCAATACGGTGGAATGATCATAGGCGTCTGGAATGACACGGCGGGCGTGGAGGCGGCAGGTCTCGCCCGCCGGAGTTCGGTAGCCGTCTGGGTCGGTCCTGAGCGAGGATATCCAACGGTGGGCGCGCATCCCGCCTCACGACAGCTTTACCTGACGGAGTGCGTGAGTGCCGTTCCAGAGGCGGGGACCCGTGTCGTGACGTTCGGGCTCGAGACGCCGTACGGGCAACAGCTATATCTCGGGGCTGTCTGGCCCGTCGCCGGCGAGCGGTACTTACGCCTCCTCGCTTCGACGTCCGATTCCGCGGAGCTCGCGTTGTTCTGGCAGATGCTTGCCACGATCACTCACGAGATTCGATGAAGCCGGGGTGCAGCGGAAGTGCGATCCGGGTTGCGTGCCTGACGCCCGTTGCACCAGCCGGACCCTAACGGCATCAGGTTTCATCTATGCATAGCGTTTTCTCGTGCGCCGCTATCCTGTTCGATCTCGATGGCGTCCTCGTGGACTCCGCCGCCTGCGTCGAGCGCACTTGGCGCCAGTGGGCCGAGCAGAACGGTCTCGACCCGAGCCGCGTGATCGCAGAGGCGCACGGGCGGCGGACTATTGAAACCGTGCAGCGGGTAGCGCCGCACCTTGCCACGCCCAGCGAAGTTGTGGCGTTGGCGCAGAGCGAATCCAGCACGACCGAGGGCGTCTTCGAAGTACCGGGCGCGCGGGAGTTGCTCGCACCGTTACCGTTGCATCTCTGGGCGATTGTCACGTCCGGGGTCCGCGCCGTTGCTACGCTTCGGATTCGGCACACTGGTCTTCCGATGCCACGAGTATTGGTATGCGCCGACGACATTGCGCGCGGGAAACCCGATCCGGAGGGATATCTAACCGCCGCTCAGCGTCTCGGTGTAACCCCGGAAGACTGCGTCGTGATCGAGGACGCGCCGGCTGGGTTGAAGGCAGCACGAGCGGCAGGCATGCGTGCAATTGCCATCAGCGGCACGTACGCGCCCGCGGCGCTGACGAGCGCCGACTGTGTGGTCGCACGACTCGATAATCTGAGTGTCGTACTCCGGAATACGGGCGACCCAATGGAGATCCGTGCCCGGCCGGCCTAAGAACGTTGCAGCTGACAAGCCTTTTTTTCGGACGCGACTTCGCCGCAATGCTTGTAACGTGCTTGCAACTGAACTAAGGTGCTAAGTGGCGGCGTGTACATCGCTGGACGATGCCGCACGCACAGGAGGCTTTCACGGGCATGCTAGACGCGATCAAGCGTTTCGTCGCAGACCGGATCGTGCGCGCGGAGTCTGGCTCCCAGAGCCCGGAGCCACAGGCGGGGCCTGGCGCCATCCAGCTCGCCGCCTGTGCCCTGCTCCTCGAGCTTGCGCACGCCGATGACGAGTTCAGTGAGGCCGAGCGTGCCCACATCGAGTCGGCACTGCTCCGTCACTTCGGCCTGGACCCGACCACGGCTCGGGAGCTGATGGAACTCGCTGAGGCCGAG
>DASTTD010000199.1:0-3076 GCA_035760325.1 Gemmatimonadaceae bacterium | reverse complement strand
CGGTGTACGACAGCGAGGACAGCACACCCGCCTGCATGAAGTTGACGTTGTCGCGCGCCGACCAGCGCACCTTTCTGGTCGGGGGCGACGGCCGGTACCACTGTTGGGTCGTCACCAGATTGCCCGCGAAGCGCGACGTCGACAGATCGCGCACGTAGGTGTCGGCTCCCGCATTCCCGAACGTCTCGTAAAAGCGTCCGATCCCGTTGTGGTTGTTCGCGATCCAGAGGGCGTATCCGGGATACCAGCCGTCGTAGAACCCCCACGTCCAGACGCCGGGCAGTCCCTGCGCCGTAAGGGTCGTCATGTCGTGGTTGGCCAGCAGCTGCCACTCGCCGATCGTTATCGGGTCGATGGTCTCGTTGTACGGCCCGGTACCGGTCGAGATGTAGAGCAGCGGCACCGACTCGTGCAGATCGTGCTCGATCACCGGGTGCCAGTCGAAGTACGACTTGTAGAAAGCCTTTGTCAGCGCCTGCGAGATCTGGATGCCGTCGCGATTGTTGTCGTGGAAGACGTACTTGCCCCAATAGGGCGTGCTGCGTGGAAATCCGTCGTTCCACTCCTTTCGTCCGCGCGTGTACCGGTAATACCAGTCAACCTGCCGGTCTCGTCCGTCCGGCTCGGCCACGGGATTCACGAGTGTGATGACGTTCTGGCGGATCGCTCTGATGTGAGGCTCGTCGCTGACCGCGAGGCGGTAGACGAGCTCCATCAGCATCTCCGGAGATCCCATCTCGGTGGAATGAAGTCCCCCAGCGAGATAGTACGACGGCTTGATGGAACCGATGAGGCTCTCGGCCTGCTCGCGGGTGGTGGTCCGTGGATCGGCGAGCCTGGCGGCGCCGGCGCGGTGCCTCGCCGCATCGGCGAGCACGGCCTCGTCCGCGACCGTCACCAGCAACAGCTCTCGCCCTTCTTCGCTCGTTCCAACCTTCTCGACGCGGACGCGGGGCGTCGCTTCCGCAAGCTTCCGGTAATAGGCGTAGATGTCGGTGGTGCGGTGCATTACCCCGGGTGCGCCGATGATCGTCCCGAAATGCTTCCGTGGGGACGGTACCGTTGGATGGTCAGGTAGAGTCGAGACCGTTGGAGCCAGGAATTTCGGGTCTGAGGTGAACTCCCGGATCTGGCGGCCGTAGCTGGTGTCGGGGGCCTGCGCGAGAGCAGCCGGGGAGAGTGCCAGGAGGAGAGCCAGGCTTCGTACGATTGAGCGCGGTGACATTTGCACGATCCGTGTCGCGGTGGTTTCCGCGGAATCTACGGTAAGGGCCGCAGTTGCGCGTAAGAGATCAGCCTGCGAACAGCGTCATGACAGCCTCCTTCTGGCCGCCAAAAGCCCCGGATGCTATAACAGAGGACGGTACCGACCCCATACGTGAGGAATGCCAATGCCAAAGTACGTGATCGAGCGGGAGATCCCCAATGTCGGAGACCTCGGTCCCGCGGATATGAAGAGCATCGCGGCCAAGTCCTGCGGTGTGCTGGCCGACATGACCGGCAGCGGAACGAATATCCGGTGGGAGCACAGCTACGTCACCAATGACAAGATCTACTGCGTCTACGACGCGCCCGACGAGAACGCCGTGCGCCAGCACGCCGAGCGGGGTGGTTTTCCGGCCAACCGGATCGAGCGCGTGAATCACGTCATCAATCCGAAGACTGCCGACTGAAGAGAGCGATGAAGCCAGGCAAACCATCACTATTTGCCTGCCTCGCTGCCTTTCTGGTCGCGGGGTGCGCGGATGGCTCGTTCTCGAACAAGGTCTCACTGCCGTTGACTTTCGTGGATGGCCAGGCGCTTCCGGTCACGCTTCCATCGGGCACCGGCACGGTGCAGGTGGTGAGCGGCACCCTCTCAGGCTCTCAGCTCACCGTCGAATGCACCTGGGTGGTGAACCTGAGTAATGGAAGCAGCCCCACCGGCACGGTGCAGGAATGCAGCCTCTTCATCACCGATACCGAGACGATCGCTCTGGATCTGGGGGGTCCCCCGGGACCGTCGGGATCTCACACATATCAGTTCGGGTTCGGTTTCGACTAGTCGGCACGCGTTTTCTCCGACGCGATCCATCCACGCACGTTCTCGACGAGGACGGTGAGGGGTACCGACCCGCTCCCGAGCACCACGTCGTGAAACTTCCGGACATCGAACCTCGATCCCAGCTCGCGCTCCGCTTCGGTGCGCAGCTCGCGGATCTTCATCTGCCCGGTCTTGTACGCGATCGCCTGCCCCGGCCACGCGATGTACCTGTCCACTTCGTTGGTGATGTTCGTCAGCGTCAGCGCGCTGTTCTCCGCCAGGTAGTCGATCGCCTGCTGCCGGGTCCATCCCTTGGAGTGAATGCCAGTGTCGATGACGAGGCGGCACGCGCGCCACATGTCATAGGACAGCCGGCCGAACTCACTGTAGGGATCCTTGTAGAAGCCGACCTCTTTTCCGAGAGACTCCGAGTACAGGGCCCATCCTTCGACGAACGCCGTAGCGCCACTGAAGCGCCGGAAGACCGGAACATCCGTCAGCTCCTGCTGTAGCGCGATCTGAAGGTGGTGTCCGGGCACGGCCTCGTGGCTGGCGAGCGCTTCGATCTCGTAGAGCGGCCGGCTCGGCAGGTCGTAGACGTTGATCCAGTAGGTACCAGCGCGAGTCCCATCTCCGGCGGGCCGGCTGTAGTAAGCGGTGGTGGTTCGGGGTGCGGTGTATTCGGGAATCGTCTTGATCCCGTAGGTCATTCGCGGCAGCCTGCCGAAGAGTCGCGGGAGCTCGCCTTCCATGAGCTTCAGGAAGTACGCGTTTTTCTCGAGCAGCTCGCGCGGCGTTTTGGCGTAGAAGCGCGGATCGGTGCGCAGGAATCGTATGAAGCTCCTGTGGTCGCCGGTCCATCCGGCTGCCTTCATGACTGAATCCATCGCGGCGCGTATACGCGCAACCTCGCGGAGTCCGGTCTGGTGCACTCTTTCCGGAGTCGCGTCGTCGAGCGTCGTGTACGCGCGGACGCGCTGTGCGTAGAACGCTCTGCCGTTCGGAAGCTGACCGGCGCCGAGTGTCTTTCGCGCGCCGGGGCGGTATTCCTTC
>DASTTD010000198.1:0-2612 GCA_035760325.1 Gemmatimonadaceae bacterium | reverse complement strand
GAACATCCGGGCGGTTACGCTTTTCGACCGGCTCGAAAGCCAGTCCGACGAGACCTCGGCGCTCCGCATTCGCTTCCGCTGGTTTGAGGCAGTGGGTCCGCAAAAAAGAGTCAGACAGAAAAGTCCGCGCATCGGGTGCGTAGTACCACGTCCCCTGGGGTGTGACCTGGACGTACCCGTGCGCCGCGAGAGAGTCTGCCGGCAGACTGCCGTAGGGTTCTTCATTGAGGCCGGCTCGCTCCCAGCTGCGCGACCGGCGGACCGAGAGCGATTTTAGGTCGAGCTCACGCTCGTATTGGAGAAGATTGAAGCGGTAGCGGGCGGCGGACGTGGTAAGATGCGTCGCGGTCAGTGCCTTTCGCACTTCATCCCACATGGCGGCGACCGCAATCCCCGCTTCCGGCGCGGAAACGCACTGCCGTTTTTCTTCGACTCGAACCGTCGGCAGAATGTGGGTTCGACGGCCAAAAGCAAAGGGGTACGCCAGCATCTCGCCCCGGGCCAGGCGAAATGGCGGGGTGGTCTCGCTGAAAACACCGACCGCCTCTGCGCGCAACCGATAGCTGCCGGGCCACGGCGCCGGGAGAGTGAAACGCCCGTTCTCGTCGGAGATCATCGTTGCGACGGAACCCCCCGCTGAGTCGAGGAGGAAGATGATCATTCCGGGAACTGGCAAGCCGGACGCCCTGTCCGTGATGCTGCCTTCTACGGATTGCGACCGCGCGCCAGCCGCCGCGAAAACCAGGGCAAGCAGTACGCGACAGGAAAGCCGGGTCAGCAGCCCGGGCTCACGACGGCCCTCGGAGATCAATCGAGAGGGAGCAAATTCTCTGACTTCAGGCATCCCGGTCATTGGGCTCCTGCGGTATCTATTCCACTACACCACTGACCTGAAAACGAGCCGGGAGAAACATGCCTCGAGTGCGTCACGCTTTCAGCGCTGGCAATCCTCCAGGGGCCACGTCTCTCGACTGGATTCTCGAATATGCTATCATTCGTTTGGAAAGGCCATGCTACCTCAAAACGGGAGGAGGGCACCATCATGAACCACGCTACGCTTATTCCGTGTATGTGTGTGATGCTCGCCGCCTGCGCGACGACGGCTCCGGAGGGCACCGCCGCACCGCATACGGCCGTCGAGCTGAGGGAACCGGGGCGAACAATTCGCTTCGATTTCAATCCCGAGAGCGGGGTATCATCGGACAGCGTTCGCGCACCCGCGACGAGCGCATTGGCAGCGGTGCCGGGAGCATACGAGCGATTTGGACTGGGTGCGACCGTCCACGCCGCGGAGCGCGTGGTGACTTCGCGGAAGAACGCGCGAGGCACCACGGGTGGAGTGCGACTGTCGAGAATGCTGGACTGTGGCGTCTCGATGGGCGGGTCCCGCGCCGAAACGCTGACCCTCAACCTTTCGGTGGCTACCCGCGTTGATTCGGTCGCTCCGGCCGTGACGGTGCTGCGAACCCGCGTTCAGGCGTCCGGGCACGACCCGGCCGTCAGCTCGAATACCGTCCAATGCGCCACGACCGGGTACCTCGAAAGGGAGATCGCGACCGCGGTGCAGGAGCTGGCGCGTTAGAGCGCAAAAAAAAACAGCCCGACCGTTCGGGCGGGCTGTTTTCTCCATCCGGAAACGAAAGAGCTTAGTTCTGGCTGTTGCACCCGGCGTTAGCCGGATCGTTCGGGTTGCGCAACGGCTGTGCCTCTACCGCCGGGACGTTCGTGTTCGTTTGCCTCTCGTCCGTTGGGTAGAAGAAACGAGCTGGAATGATCGCGGCACCCAAAGCCGGAGTCATATCCGGGATGCAGGTGCGCTTCCAGTCGTTCCAGACTTCGAGCGACTGGAACAGCGAGATGTACTTCTCGATCATGATCTCCGAAAACAGCGTTGGACCTGCCGCGACGATTGCCGGAAGCCCGTGATGCGTTCGGACTTCGTTCAGCTTGGAGAGAGCTGTAATTTCGTCGGCGGTCCTGTAGGCCGCCTCCGCCCAGATCAGAGCGTTTTCGTCGTAAGAGACGATCGGCTGTGAAAAAGACGGATCAAGACGCTCGTCACTCAGGTTCGAAAGCGAGCTGGTATAACCCTCACCCGGCTCGGCTCCGAGATACTCGTTCGTCGCGCCCTCGGTGAAGTATTCCGGCAAGCGCGGCTCGCTGCGGGACTTCATCAGCTCGATGAGATAGGCACCGGGGGAGATATACTCCGTCCGCTCCCTGACGATGAACTGATGCCAGAGATTTTCCTCACCGGCGGTGCCTGCATGTACAGTGGTGTAGTCGTTCGCGTGGCTGGAGATTCCCAGCGCCGCTGCGGCCTTCGCCAAGGCATAGGCTGACGCATCGACCTCGGCGACGTGCATGTAATAGCGCGCTTTGAGGGTGTATGCGAGCTGAGTCCACCGGGCAGCGTTTCCCTGGTAGACCAGGTCCTTGCTGCCAGGACCGGCGCCTACACCCGCGGCAAGATTACCGATCGCCGCATCCAGAACTCCCTGGATGGCGGCATAAACCTCGAGCTGCGGATCGAGCCTGGGCGTCGCGATTGCGGGGTCGTTCGCCTCACTATAAGGAATATCTCCCCAGAAATCAGCGGCTGTACCGATCTG
>DASTTD010000197.1:0-2113 GCA_035760325.1 Gemmatimonadaceae bacterium | reverse complement strand
GAATGTCGCCGATTCACCTGACGCCGCGCTTTTCGGCGTCGAGCTGCTTGTAGCAAACACTCCCGAAGGTGCTAACTTTGTCCTCAGGAAAGACAGAGCATCGCTGCCTGCCGCGACGGTAGCTCCGATACCAATTGGTCCGGAGCGCGCCACATGGTATAAGGTCGTTGCCGGAGCGTACACGAGGAGATCTCAGGCTGATTCACTCCTGAGCGCACTCAGGACCGCGAAGATTCTCAAGGATTCGGCAGGCAGCGTTGTGCGAGTGCCATTGGCGCTCCTGGTAGACAGCGTCGAGAGCCAGGGCGGTATCACCGACGCGTTGGCCGCGGCGGTCGGAAAGTACGCGGACCGCGGGCTCGGGGTTTACCCTTTGATTCAGAATGACGGCGGCGCCAGGCTGTATGCCGGAGCGTTCGAGCGGCCGAACGATGCGGGCGAATTGATCAAGACATTGCAGGGGGCTGGTCTGCAGCCTGTGCTTGTTTACCGGACGGGGAGAACGCCTTAGGTGCGTCTGACAAAACTCGAGATACACGGCTTCAAGTCATTCGCCGACCGAACCGAGATGCTGTTCGAGCCCGGCGTCACTGCCATCGTCGGTCCCAACGGCTGCGGCAAGTCCAATGTCTCTGATGCGGTGCGCTGGGTCCTCGGCGAGCAGAAGGCACGCGCGCTTCGCGGGGCCAGGATGGAAGAGGTCATCTTCCAGGGCTCCTCGGCCCGCCGCGCGGTAAACCTCGCCGAGGTATCGCTGCACTTCGAGAACGATGATGGCACCCTCGACATTCCATTCCGCGAGGTGGTGATCACCCGTCGGCTCAGCCGCTCGGGAGAGAGTGACTATTTCCTGAACAGCTCGCCGTGCAGACTTCGCGACATCCACGACATGGTGCGGGGCACCGGCCTCGGCGCCGATTCGGGCGTAGTGATCGAAGCGAAGATGGTCGACGCGCTCCTGTCCGACCGGCCTGACGAAAGGCGCGAGCTGTTCGAGGAAGCGGCGGGCGTCGGATTGTACCGCGACAGAAAGCGCAGCGCGGAGCGGAGGCTCGAGGAGACGACGGTGGATCTCTCCCGCATCGACGATCTGATCAGCGAAGTACAGAGCCAGGTCCGGTCTCTCGCCCGCCAACGGAAGCGTGCCGAGCGCCACACCGAGCTCATGGCGCGCCGTCTTACCCTGGAGGTCGCCCATGCCTCTCGCGACATGGACGCATGGCGGGGTGAGCTTTCCCGCCTCGAAGAGCGGCTGACCACTTTGCGCGCAGAACTGCCGGCGGAAGACGAGGCTGTTCGCGCGGCCGAGTCGATGAGAGATGCTACCCTGAACGCGCGCACGACCGCTGAGGCGAGGCGGACCGAGCTGGCGCGGCTCGTCTCGGACCAGCGCGAGAGCACGCACGCGTTGCGGGGAGAGATAGCCGTCGCCGAGGAGCGGCTACGCAACGCGACGTCGAGACGTGAACGGGCGGAAGAGGAGCGCCGCGAAGGCGACGCCATCGCCGACCGCGTGAACGTCGAGCTGGAGCGCGCCGTCAGTGAGCTGGCCAGCCTGCAGGCTGCGTTGCAGGATGCGGAGACAGCGCTCACCGAGCACGCGAGACAGGAAGAACACGTCCGGGCCGAGCTCGTCTCTTCGCGCGCGCAGCTCGAGCACAGTGACCGCGCCCTGCGCGAGCTGAGAGAGGAGCTGCACCGCGCCCACCTGGATCGCCAGGGTAGCGAGCGGGAGCGGCAGGACCTCTCTGCGCGGCGGGCTTTGCTCGAAGGCGAGCAACTGCAGCTGTTCGATGCCGCCGAGCTGGCGCGCCGGGAGCTGGCCGCCGCCGAAGATGCCGCGGCGATCGCCGCCGAACGGGTGAGCATCACCGCGCTGGCGGCGGAGGCTGCGCGCGATCTCCTGAGAGAGGCGCGGGACCACGATGCGGGAGCGCGATCAGAGCTGCTTCGGGCAGAGGAGCTTCACGCTTCCCTCGTCGCCAAGCTGAGCGCGCTGGAAGGTCTGGAGCGCGAGCGAGTGGGGCTTGCTCCGGCCGCCGCTCGGCTTCTGCGGGAGCGCGCCGTGTTCGATGAAGGCGCGATCCTCGGACCGCTCAGCGATTTCATCACC
>DASTTD010000196.1:0-4333 GCA_035760325.1 Gemmatimonadaceae bacterium | reverse complement strand
TAGAATCTCGCGCGCTCGTCGGCGAGCGAGTTCACGAACAGCCGCACCCACTCCTGGTCGGCCGGGCTCGGGAAATACGCCGCCAGGAACGCGATCACGTTCGCCTGCTGCTGTGAAGACGCCGCCCGCGGATTGCCTTCAGCACGGACGAAGAAATTCACCGCCTGCGCGATCTCATCCCACGACGAGAACGAGAGGGGAATGAACTGCGCGTTGATGAGCTGCGTATTCGTCGTGAGCCTCGCGCGCAGGCGGTCACGATTGGCGTCGAGCTGGGAGACTACGTTGGCGCGGTTCTTCAGCACGGTCATGTTGGTGCTGTAGCCGCGGCGGAAAAACGGAACGAAGGTGGTGTCTTCCTGAAGCATGGCGAAGCCGTGCAGCCACAGATCGACGTGCTCGCGCGTCTTGATTGGCCAGACCGCCCCACTCGCGCTGACGTTCTGGTCTGCGGTGGAACCCGTAGTAGACCCGGCACCGCCCGTGCTCGGATCGCCTACACCGGTACCAGCCGATGCGCACGCCCCGGCAAAACCGATGACCGCGATGGACGCGAGTATTCGAGCAATCTGCTTCATCGTATCCTCTTTGTGTTATCGGATGGTAGTCCGCAGCCCGCAGTTAGTTCGTAGCCCGCAATTAGTCAGCAGTTCGCAATGGTAGTTAGTCCGCAGTCCGCAGCCCTTCTATTGTATGCACTCAACAACCAGCGCGATCCCCTGTCCTCCCCCGATACACGCCGTGCCGAGCCCGTAACGTTTTCCCCCGGCCAGCAACGCATGCAGTAGATGGGCCGTGATCCTCGCGCCGGAGGCGGCCAGCGGGTGACTCAGCGCGATTGCCCCTCCATGCAGGTTTAACCGGTCTCTCGGCAGCGACAGCTCGCGCTCGACGGCGCAGGTCTGGGCGGCAAAAGCCTCGTTCACTTCGATCAGATCCATGTCGTCCATCGACAGACCGGCCCTGGAAAGAGCCGCCTTCGACGCGGGCACCGGACCGATTCCCATCACCGACGGGTCGACGCCGGCCACACCCCACGAGACGAGCCTGCCGATCGGCTTCAGCCCACGATCAGCGGCGAATCGCGCGCTTGCGATTACCATCGCACCTGCTCCATCGCCAATCCCCGACGCGTTACCGGCGGTGACGACGCCGTTCTTCCTGAACACCGGCTTGAGGGCGCCAAGCTTTTCCGCCGTCGTGTCGGGGCGCATGTGCTCGTCGGCAGCGAAATCTTCGGGCTTTCCCGTTTTCGGATTTGAGATGGGAATGGGAACAACCTCATCTCTGTACGCACCCGACTCCCACGCCGACTTGGCGAGCTGCTGCGACCTCAGCGCGAATTCGTCCACGCATCCGCGGTCCAGCTTGTAGCGCTCGGCGAGGTTCTCCGCCGTCTCCGCCATTCCGAGTCCGACATAGGAATCGGTGAGCCCTTCCCATAACACGTCTTCCATCACGGGAGGTTTTCCCAGCGGCGCGCCCCAGCGCAGGCCGCGGGTGACGTGCGGCGCCTGCGACATGGACTCCGCCCCACCGACCAGACAAACCCGGGCATCGCCGAGGAGAATCTCCTGCGCGCCGCTGACGACGGACTGGAAGCCTGAGCCGCACAGCCGGTTGAGGGTGAGGGCCGAGGTTTCCTGCCGGCACCCAGTCTTCAGCGCGACGTGTCGAGCGAAGTAGATCGAGTCGCTCGTCGTGTAGAGGACGTTGCCGAATATCGTCTGATCCACATCGGTTGCCTGGATTCCGGCGCGATCCACAGCCGCTTTCGAGGCGTGGACGGCGAGATCGACGGGCGAGATGCCCTTGAGCTTTCCACCGAACGTTCCGAACGGCGTACGTGCCGCCGAGAGAAAGACGATGTCGCCGCTCGCCAGCTGCTTGCTCATCGCGCGGACAGTCGGGCCATCAGGTCGCGCGCTTGCCGCAGCTGACGCAGAACTTCCACGCGGCGTCGAGCTCCGCACCGCAGCCGGCGCAATGCTTGGCCGCGAGGTTCTGGCCGCAGTTCGGGCAATATGTGATCGCCCGTCCCTCCGGAAGCGTTCCGCCGCAGTAACGGCATCCCTCGGGGATCTCCATGCTCGAGAGCGCGGGCATCGCGAAGGAGGTCGTGCCCTCGTTGGTCGCGCCGTTTCCTTCTCTTCCAGTGGGCTGACGCCTGCCGGTGGCGTATCCTCCCGAGTTCTGCGCCGGGATCGGAACCCCGAGACCCTTCACCGCTTCCGGAACCAGCGAGATCCGCGCGGACGCGTACTCGCGAAACAGCCCCGGATCCGCGTGCGCGGATGAGATTTCCTTCTTCAGCCGCTGCTGCATCGACTCGTCGGCGCGGATATAGCCGCGCTCTCCGGAAATGAGTCGCGTGATCGCCGCTTCGTAGTCCTGATTCGTCTCGATACCCAGGTCGCGCCGGTAATGACGATAGGGGACAAGCGTGTCGTGGAGCTCCGCGACGGTAAATGGCACGCTCAGATACTCGGCGTGCCCATTCCGGATGTTGGCGACCAGCCGGTGAAACAGTCTGTCTAGATCGTCCATGCTTTCTTACCAGGCTGAAATGAGATTGAATCAGGGAACGGAGCCATGTCCCTGAGACGCAACCGCCCCGTTTTTTGTGCTTCCATCCAGCTATCGAATCCCGAATGCCGAAGGCCACCCGAGTCGGTCTGGTCGGCGGCGGCCCGCGTTGCGAGAAAATTGGCGTATTCGTTCTGCGGCTGCCCGTCGTGCCCGCGTACCCACTTCCATTGGCATTCGTGCGGTTCGACCGCTTTCACCGCTTCCTTCCACAGCTCGAGGTTGAGGATCGGCCCACCCTTCCTCTTCCAGTCTCGTGCCTGCCACCCCCGCACCCACTCGGTCATCCCGTCGACGATGTACTTCGAGTCGCTCACGAACACTACACGGTATGAGTTGCCTCGCCGCGACAGGGCCCTGAAGGCCTCGATCACCGAGCGAAGCGCCATTCGATTATTCGTGGTAGCTGGCTCCGAGATCCAGTAGTCGGCGCGAGCCGGCTCGAACGCGTCCGGAGCAAGCCACTCGATCACTCCGGCGGCGCCGCCCGGGTTGTCGCCGTCGCGGCCGTTCCCGATGCAGGATTCGTCGGCGTAGATGGCCACCAGATCACCCGGCCTGGCGCGTGTCATTTCACGACCTCGAAGCTGTCGATCTCATCGAGGTAGAAAGTGATGCCATCGCCCGTCGTCGGATGAGTGGCATCGACGGCTTCGCGCCCCTTGATGATGCGCAGGCGGGTGGGGACCACCACATACTCGGTCCCGCGCCGGTAGGCCGCGATTCGCTTCCCGGTGCTGATCGCTCCCTCGAGGATGTCATACTGCGTGTGCGTCCACTCCGGCACGAATCCCCCTTCAGGGTTTCGGGAAAGCTGGTGTTCCTAGCTGCACCATTTGCGCACTACCCGTGAAAGTACACGCGTCGCCCGCTCGATATCCTCCACGGGCACGAATTCCTCGGCCGCGTGAGCGAGAGAAATGTCCCCCGGACCGAAGCAAACCGCCGGAATGCCTGCCTCGTTCAGAAGCGCCGCGTCGGTCCAGGCAGAAAGCCCCTCGATCTTCACGGGCATTTCCTCGGCTTGAAGCGCTTCTCGCAGGCGGCCGACGATCTGAGCGCCGGGAGGTACATCACTGGGTGATTGCGCGGTATTCAATCTAACTTGCGCGCTGAAGTCCGGACGGCGCGCGCGGACGCGCTCACACGCATCGACGACCTCGCGGACGGCCTGTTCAGCGGTTTCGCCCGGAAGGGTGCGTCGCTCGATCGCGAGATCGCACCTTTCGGGATAGGTCGACATGCCGACGCCGCCACGAATCGTGGACGCGTGCAGAGAGCCACGGCCGAGAAGTGGATGTACCGGACCGTCATCTCGGGTCCGCTCCAGCGTGTCCAGCTCGGCCAACAGCAGGCCGGCGTGCGAAATGGCGTCGACTCCGACATCGTAGCGGCTCCCGTGCGCGGCGCGGCCCGCGAGCGTGACATCGATCCAGGCAAATCCGCGGTGGGCTGGACAGATGGCGAGGCGCGTCGGCTCGGTGACAATCGCCGCTTCCGCCCGAAGGCCCGCGTCGAGAAGAGAGCGAAGTCCCAGGCTCTCGTATTCCTCGTCGGCGACGGCCGCGATCACTATCTGAGCGTTCGATCGAGCGCTGGCGGCGGTTGCGGCCGCGCACATTGCCGCGATTCCGGCCTTCATGTCGGCCGATCCGCGACCATAGATGCGTCCGGAACGGAGCTCCGCGGTGAACGGCTCGTGCACCATGCCTTCGATCCCGACTACATCGAGGTGCCCGTTGAGCAT
>DASTTD010000195.1:0-8233 GCA_035760325.1 Gemmatimonadaceae bacterium | reverse complement strand
GCAGTGATCATCACCCGCGACTCCACCGCGAAGGACGACCCCGAAGATCGTGCCGAGAACGGCACCCGTCGAAGAACCACCGCCGCCAGTCCCGTCGTTACCCACAGACGACGGAGCGCTCGGGTAGGAAACCGCAACCGGCTGCGGGCGCGGAGAGATCGGCGCATCCGATTCGATCGGTGTGAAAACCATGCTCACTTCGGTGGGCTCGGGCTCGGTGACCTCGGCAGGCGCTACCGTGCGAACGACCTGCGGCGGAGATTTCCGCGCCGGCTTGTAGCGCTTGACTGGTGCCGACTTGGCTACGGCGCGAGCCGGAGGAGTCGTGCGCTCGATCGAGGAGACGAACTGCTGGGTAGAGGCAACAACTCCGTTGCCAAGCGATATCCCATCGGCCGACGAAGCCAGCTCCAGGTCCTTCAACAGCTCGTCGCTGACCGCGCTATCGTTTCCACCGCTGCAGGCGGACAGGACAGCGACAGCGGCGCTGGCGATCAACAGGTGGCTCTTACGCATTTGGAACTCCTTCCCTCGCAAGGGAATGACAACCGCAAGCCTCTTCTACCCAGCATCTTACCCAGCATCTATGGAAATGGATCTGGCTGGCGCGCTTATAGATGGCACGGCATGCGCCATGAATTGACCCTCTCTAGCGGGGCTCAACTCCCGAATTAGCCTGGATTTGTCATCCAGCGGTGACACCAGATGTCCCAAGTTCCGGACAGGAGAGACAGTGATGATGGACACGTGTTTGTTGTTTCGTCCAATCCGGCAGTATTACGTTCGCCGCATGAACTATTTGGTCATCGCCGCATGAACCATTTCGTGATCGCCGCCATTAGGCTATCGCTGGCCGTAGGAATGATGGTGTCGGTCTCGTGCGGGCGGTCAGGAAGCTCTGAGCTTTCCGCCGGGCAGAAGGCGGCTATCGCCGATACGCTGAAACAGCTCGTGGTTTCAGCCTGCGATCTGTCCAGGCCCGACCCGGTCGCGAGCCTGATGAGCCTTTATCCGGACGACAGCCTCATATCGGCCAGCGGCGGCGGCGTCGTTCACACACGCGCGCAGCTCGAACAGCAGCTCAGAACATTCTGGACGTATGTCGGAAGCAACATGCAGAAGCCGAAGTGGGAGTGGACCTCGATGGACGTCGATGTGCTGTCGCCGGACGCCGCCGCAATGACGAGCACCTATCGGATCCCGCACACCACTCCACAGGGGAAGGTTCACATGCTCGGGGGCGCGTGGACCGCGGTCTTCGCCAGGCGAGGCGGCCGGTGGGTGGTCATTCAGGAGCACCTCTCCGATGCGCCGGCCCCCCCTTAGGAATTACTCGCCGGAGTCGTCGCCCGTGACGTTGACCGAAGACTTGAGCTGCTGCCCGAGCTCCGTTTCACCACTGATGATCGAGCGCCAGGTCAGCTCCTGACCTCTCCGGAACCCCTTCTGTGTGACCTTGAGGCCTTCGGGTGAGATCGCGACCATGTATGCTTTTCCATCGATGTCGATCTCGCGCTTCAGGACCTTCTCGAGTTTCGTCGCCATGCCCCCTCCGGGAGTTGAATGCGTTGGTTGGCGATAAAATACGAGGAGATCGAGTCAGCTACGAGTCCCCCCGCATCTTCAGGATGGCGAGATGTGGCTTGTCCGAGGGGTCATTCGTCAATTAAGCACGGAGAATCAATGGCCCTACAGGCTCCGGGCGACGACAGCGCCCACCTCATATACGAGTTCGAGCGCCGCGCCTACCCCGTCAGGAACGCACTGCTGACGATCGGTCGTGACGCTTCGAGTCATATCCTCATCCGCGAGCCCGCGGTTTCGCGGAATCACGCGGAGCTTCGAGCTGAGGAAGGCAAATTCGTCCTGCATCCGTGCGGCGTGAATCCGACGACGGTCAACGGCGCTACGCTCGTCGAGCCGCGTGCGCTGGCGGAAGGCGACAAGGTCGAGGTGGGATCGGCGATTCTGACCTTCACCACGAAGCGGCTGCCGCTCGGGGTGTCGGTGATCGAGCCCGCCGCGGCGGCGAAGCGCGAGAAGGACATCGGCACGCGCCGAAACACCATCAAGCATCCGATCATGGCGGGAACCCTCGATCCGGATGCGCCGCAGAAGATCCCGACGAACGTGATCGTCATGGCCGTCATGGTCATCGTCGTGATCCTGTATCTTCTCGGCAGATAGAACTAACGTCTTGAATCCGGCACGCGGCGCGCCTGGGGCCGTCATTCGCGATTCCTGGCACTGGATATCTCGGGAATCATGCGATCCCGCCACGCGGGCAGAGACCCGCAACCAACAACGGGCAACTATCACCCAGAACAGGTAGTTCTGAGTTTGTAGTTCCTTGTAGTTCTAAGTTTGTAGTTCCTTGTAGTTCTAAGTTTGTAGTTCGCGGTAGATCTGCTCAGCCCGCCGTGTTTCCTCCGAACCGCGCGAGCACCATCTCCTCCAGCTCCTTCTTCAGCGGCTCCAGCTCGATCTTCTCGAGCACATCCGCCGCGAAGGCGTAGGTGAGCAGCGTCCGCGCCCGCTCGGGGCCGATTCCTCTGCTGCTCAGATAGAACAGCGCAGTGTCGTCGAGCCGGCCGACCGTCGCGCCGTGGGTGCACCTCACATCGTCGGCAAAGATCTCCAGCTGCGGCTTGGTGTCGATGCGGGCGGTCGGTGACAGCAGAAGATTGTTGTTGCTCTGTTTGCCGTCAGTCTTCTGCGCTTCGGGATGGACGTAGACCTTGCCGTTGAAAACACCGTGGGAGCGGCCGCCAAGCACGCCCTTGTAGACCTCGTGGCTGGGGCAGTTGGGCGCGATGTGCTCGATGCTGGTCTGATTGTCGATGTGCTGGGTGCCGTCGGCGAGGTAAAGCCCGTTGAGGGTGCAGGCCGCGCCTTCCCCGTCCAGCGAGGTGTAGATGTTCGTCCGCGCGAGCGCGCCTCCGACAGCGAACGAGAAGGAGTTGAACTCACTGTCCCTCGACTGACGGACTTGCGTCGTTCCGACGTGGAACGCCTTCGTGCTCTCCCGCTGGATCTTGTAGTGATCGAGCCTCGCGCCTTCGCCGACAGCGATCTCGGTAACGGCGTTGGTGAAGTAGAGACTGTCGCGAATCGAGACGTAGCTCTCGATCACCACGGCGCGCGAGTGCCGCGCAGCGACGATGAGGTTTCTCGGGTGCGACACGGATTCGCCGTATCCCTCGGAAACGAATACGAGATGGATCGGCTCCGCGACGACCGCGTCCGGCTGGATCTCGATGAATGCCCCGTCGCGGATGAAGGCGGTGTTGAGCGCCGTGAAGAACTGCTGGTCGAACGAGGCGATCTTCCCGAGGTGCCGCTCCGGGAGCCCGGTGACGGACCGCACTGCGCGAGCGAGACTGCTCACCCGCACCGAATTGCCGAGCCCCGCATAGGAGGAAAGATCCGGGGCGAACTCGCCGTTCACGAACACGAGCGTGTGCCACTGGGGTTGTCCGAAGGTGAACCTGGCGAGATCCGCTCTGGCCACCATTCCGGCCGTGCTTCCCTCCGACGATACGCCGGCCGAGCTGACCTGTGCGACCCTGAAGGGGCGCTCCGCTATCGCGGCGACGCTGGTGAAGTGCCAGTCCTCGTTCCTGGTTGTCGGGAATCCGAGTGCCTCGAACCGTGACATCCCGCGCTCGCGGATCGTGCGCAGCCAGTCCGGCGCTTCGTCCTGCCGCTCGAAATCCGCCCGGAAAGCGGCCATGGGAGCCGCGGACCGCGTCGTTGCCACTTCGGGGGGCGCCTTCTCGCTACCGGCTTCGGTGAGAGTGTTCGCCCAGGTTGCGGGCTCGCTCAAGCCGCGGCTCCGGCGGTGCTCAGCCAATCGTAACCCCTCTCCTCCAGCTCCAGGGCGAGCTCCTTACCGCCCGACTTGACGATGCGGCCGCCCGACAGAACGTGAACGAAGTCCGGGACGATGTAGTTGAGAAGACGCTGATAGTGCGTCACCACGATCGTCGCGTTGTCGGGCCGGCGCAGCTTGTTGACTCCTTCGGCGACGATGCGCAGGGCATCGATGTCCAGCCCCGAGTCGGTCTCGTCGAGAATCGCGAGGGTCGGATCGAGGACGGCCATCTGGAATATCTCGTTGCGCTTCTTCTCCCCACCTGAAAACCCCTGATTCACCGAGCGGCTGAGCAGCGCCTGATCCATGTCGACGAGCTTGAGCTTCTCCTCGACGAGATCGAGAAACTCCAGAGGATCGACTTCTTCCATCCCCTTTGCCTTGCGGATCTCGTTGTACGCCGAGCGCAGGAAATACGCGATCGAGACGCCGGGAATCTCCACCGGATACTGGAAAGCGAGAAAGATTCCCTTCTGGGCGCGCACCTCGGCGGCCATCTCGAGAAGGTCCTCTCCGTTGTACGTAACGGTTCCCCGCGTGACGCCATAGGACGGATGGCCCGCCAGCACCTGTGCGAGCGTGCTCTTGCCCGACCCATTCGGACCCATCACGGCGTGCACCTCGCCCGCGTTGACGCGGAGAGTGATGCCTTTGAGAATCGCGTTGTCGCCGATGCCGGCGTGCAGATCATTTATCTCGAGCACGAAACCAGTGATTGAATGTCGTCTGTACAGCGTACACGAACTGACTGAAAAGCGACCAGTTGGCCGTAAACGGATACCCGGGCGTCTGCGGCCCCCCGCGCAGCCAGGCCCAGCCTGCCCGAACACGCTGCCGAAGGCTCGGTCGATCCATCGATGTCGGTGGCGAGCGGGCGGGTCAGGTCACGTCGGAGGCGCTCTCGCGTAGCAAGAGACTCGCGCGTTTTGCCCGCGAACGTGGGCAGCGAGGCTCGATGCGTGTAAGCGAGTGCGCCGACAAAGTGACCTGACCCGCCCGCTCGCCGCGCGAAGATCTGACGATCAACCGACCGATCCTTCCAGCGTGATCCCGAGCAGCTGCTGGGCCTCAACCGCGAACTCCATCGGCAGCTCCTTGAACACCTCGCGGCAAAACCCGCTCACGATCATCGACACCGCGTGCTCGGCGCTCACTCCGCGCTGCTTGCAGTAGAAGATCTGGTCCTCTCCGATCTTGGACGTCGATGCCTCGTGCTCCAGAGTCGCGGTGCTGTTCTGCACCTCGATGTAGGGAAACGTGTGCGCGCCACAGCTGTTGCCGATCAGCATCGAGTCGCACTGCGTGTAGTTGCGTGCGTTCTCCGCCTTCGGCAGTACTCTGACCAGTCCGCGATAGCTGTTGTTGCCCTCGCCGGCCGAGATGCCCTTCGACACGATGGTGGACTTCGTGTTCTTGCCGATGTGGATCATCTTCGTCCCGGTGTCGGCCTGCTGCTTCTTGTTCACGACGGCGACCGAGTAGAACTCGCCGACGGAGTTATCGCCCTGAAGGATGACGCTCGGATATTTCCAGGTGATCGCCGAGCCGGTCTCGACCTGCGTCCAGGAAATCTTGGAATTGATGCCGGCACACTTACCTCGCTTGGTCACGAAGTTGTAGATGCCGCCCTTTCCTTCCGCGTCGCCCGCGTACCAGTTCTGCACCGTGGAGTACTTGACCGAAGCGTTGTCCAGCGCCACGAGCTCGACGACCGCGGCGTGGAGCTGATTCGTGTCCCGCTTGGGAGCGGTGCATCCCTCGAGGTAGCTCACCGAAGCGCCTTCGTCGGCGATGATGAGCGTACGCTCGAACTGTCCGGTGTTCGCGCTGTTGATGCGGAAGTAGGTGGAGAGCTCCATGGGACACTTCACGCCCTTCGGCACATAGGCGAACGAGCCGTCGCTGAACACGGCGGCATTGAGCGCGGCGTAAAAGTTGTCGCTGTGCGGAACGACGGTGCCGAGATACTTCTCCACTATCTCCGGGTGATTCTGCACCGCGTCCCCGAACGAGCAGAAGATCACCCCGTGCTTGGCGAGCTCTTCCTTCATCGTGGTGCCGACCGAGACGCTGTCGAAAATCGCGTCGACCGCAACTCCGGCCAGGAACTTCTGCTCAGTCAGCGAGATGCCCAGCTTCTCGTAGGTGCGGAGCAGCTCGGGATCGACCTCGTCGAGGCTCTGGAGCGGCTTTACGCTCTTGGGAGCCGAGTAATAGACGAGGGAATCGTAGTCGATCGGGGGATACTTTACGTTCCCCCAGTGCGGCTCCTTCATGGTGAGCCACCGGCGGTAGGCCTTGAGCCGCCACTCCAGCATGAAGGCCGGCTCCTGCTTCTTCGCGGAGATCAGGCGGATGATGTCTTCGCTGAGCCCCGCCGGAACCGTGTCCGTCTCGACATCGGTCACGAACCCGTAGGCGTACTCGCGGTTTACCAGCGACTCAATTGCCGAGCTCATCCCGACTCCTTGGCGTTTCGGTACTGCCCCTCGTAGATTGAATCTAAAGTAATCCTGTCGGGATAGTCAAGCTGGGCGGGTCGTATCTATCCTTTTGTGTCATCAGCACTTACGCGGCCGGGGAGGATGTGGTGAGCGCTGTTCCACATACATTAGAGGACTCAGCGGTTTCCCCCGAATTCGAGGCCGTCGCCGTTCTTGCCGACCTGGCAGAGGGGACGGTTCTGCAGCGCGTACGCGCCACCGGAGAGGCCATTTGCCTCGTTCGCCACGAAGGTCAGGTCTCGGCGCTGAGTGATATCTGCACCCACCAGCACTTTTCGATGTCGCAGGGCGATATGATGCACGATGGGACCCTTCAATGCGCCTGGCATGGGGCTCGGTTCGATTGCCGGACCGGAGAGGTCAAGGAGGGCCCGGCTGAGAGTCCGCTGCCGGTTTTTCTGGTGCGGCTCGAGGGAAGCACGATCCTCGTCGGTCCGCGCTCGGAACGGGTTGGGCCGAGGTATGAGTCGCATGCCGCGAAGGTCGAGTGAAGCTCAGGCCTGATTTTCCCCTTCTCGCCAACAGTCCCGGCCTCCACTACCTGGACTCGGCTGCGACTTCCCAGAAGCCTGTGGCGGTGCTGGACGCCATGCGCGACTTCTACGAGACGAGCAACGCCAACCCCCATCGCGGCGCGTACTCGCTCTCGGTTCGCGCGACGGAGCGCTATCAGCAGGCACGGTCCGGGATTGCCGGATTTCTGGGAGCGCGCGACCCCGACACGGTGATCTTTACGCGCGGGACCACCGAGGCGCTCAACCTGGTGGCGGGTTCGTGGGGCCGCACGAACGTCGGATCGGGGGACGAGATCGTCATCACGGCGCTGGACCACCACGCGAATTTCGTCCCGTGGCAGCAGCTCGCGCTCGAGAAGGGCGCGCGGCTTCGGATCTGCGAGCTCACGGCTGACGGCAGGCTGGATCTCGGCTGCCTGCGCGGACTGGTGACATCGCGGACGAAGGTGGTGGCGTTCAATCATGTTTCCAACGCCCTCGGGACGATCAATCCGGTAACGGACATCGTGCGGATTGTGCGCGAGCAGTCCGGGGCGGTAACCGTTTGCGACGGAGCGCAGAGCGCTCCCCACTTCCCGGTGAGATTCGACGAGCTGGGCGTCGACTTCTACGCCTTCAGCGGACACAAAATGCTCGGACCGATGGCGATTGGGGCGCTCATCGCCCGACGGGACCTCCTCGAGAAGATGCCTCCATACCAGAGTGGCGGCGACATGATCGAGTTCGTCCACGACGAAAGAACCACCTGGAATGTTCTTCCGCATAAATTCGAGGCGGGAACCCCGAACGCAGCCGGAGCGGTCGGGCTTGCGGCCGCGGTGAGCTACCTCGAGGCGATCGGCATGGACCGCGTCCTCCTGCACGAGCGGCGGCTGATGGCATCCGCGCAGACACGATTGGAAGCACTTGATGGCATCCGCATCTACGGCCCCCCGGTCGGTGAGCGCAGCGGAGTCGTCAGCTTCACGCTGGAGGATGTGCATCCGCATGATCTGGCCACGATCCTCGATGGCGAGGGCGTGTGCATTCGCGCCGGCCACCACTGCGCGCAGCCGCTGATGCGCAGGCTCGGTATCGCCGCGACCGCCCGCGCTTCGTTTTACGTCTACAACGACGAGGACGATGTCGATGCGCTTCTCGCCGGCGTCATGAAAGCGCGTGACATCTTCGGTTATGTACCGGCCTGAGACTTCGGCGGAGGTCGCCGCGCTGTACCAGGAAATGATCCTCGATCATTACCGGCGCCCGCGAAACAAGGGAAAGCTCGAGAACCCCGATGCCACGGCCGAGATGCGAAACCCGCTTTGTGGAGACGAGATCGACCTGCAGGTGAAGTTCGC
>DASTTD010000194.1:0-3672 GCA_035760325.1 Gemmatimonadaceae bacterium | reverse complement strand
ACCCGGTGATACCGACCCCAAAATAAAAAACCCCCGGACGGATTGTCCGGGGGTTTTCGCCAGTCGTCGCCTAGAACGGCGAGTACGAGAATTCCAGCTTGAAGTAGGGTGAGCTCTCTCGTCCATCGGGCAATCTCGTGCCGCCGGTGCTCTTGTAGCCGACAACGGCGCCGGAGCGGAAGTTATCCGACACCTGATACTCGAACGTCGGTCCAACCTTGAACGAGTTGCTGTACGATCCGTTCTTGCCGCCACCCTGTCCGACGACCTCTGCTCCGACTCTGGCCCGCTCGCTCATTGGTACCGAGGAGCGCAGGCGGGTCCATACGTACCGGCTGCCGAGATTGTAGTTGGACAGAAACTGGGTGCGCAGCGGACGATCTCCCTTGCCGTTGCGGTAGGCGCCCGCGGCCGCGTGGATCCCGCTCGCCCCGCCACCCTCGGAACCAGGCGCGCTCGGGTCATCCGAGTCGCTCCAGGTGTAGCCGGCACCAAGAGAGTAGCCGCCCTTACGGGCGGCGTGAGCAAAGCCAAAAGTCGGCGAGAACGCCGAAAGCTCGGTTTGCGGTCCGACGTAGTTCAGCCGGTAGCCGTTCACGTTCACATACGGCGACCATCCGAGCTTCGAGACGCCCAGATACATGCCGAGCAGGTAAAACTCGTTGTTTTTCGTATCCGCTTCACCCGATCCATAGAACGATGGGTGTATGCCCGCCAGCTGTCCCTCGGCTGCTGGAGCAATCGCAACGGTGCCGGAGAAAACCGCTACGGCGAGCAGCCCGGCGAAACGACTCTTCATTCTCATGTTGATCTCACAATTCACAATGGTGGTTCGTGCCTGTCCCGGGCCGGCCGCGGTCGCAATCTCGAAGGTCCGATGCGACTCGTTTTGGTGCTAGATTGCTGTCCCTGGCGTCATTCTATAGACGCGCAAACTGCTCGTGGGATACCCGAATCCGACTCTGTGCGCCTGCGACTACTTCCCTGGATCTGCGTCGTTGTGGCCTCCGGTGTTCTCGCGGGGTGCGCGGCGTCAATGAGGGCTGACCGGCAGCCGATCACCCTCGCGATCGTCAACGGTGTGGTTTGGACAGGCGATCCCGCCCGGCCACGCGCCGAGGCCGTCGCGATTGCCGGCGATCGTATCGTCGAGGTCGGAACGACGGCGGCCATCAGAGCCCGTCTGACGCCAGGCGCGCGCGTGATCGACGCCCGGGGCGGGATGGTCGCGCCGGGCTTCGTCGACACGCACGTGCACTTCCTGACCGCTGGGATGAACCTCACGTCGGTGCAGCTGCGGGATGCGCGAACACCGGCGGAATTCGTTGCCCGGATCAAGGCCTTCGCCGCAAGCGTACAGCCGGGGACGTGGATCACGGGCGGCGATTGGGACCACCAGAACTGGGGTGGACAGCTTCCGGAGCGGGCGTGGATCGACTCGGTTACCCCTGATAATCCGGTCTGGATCAATCGTCTGGATGGGCACATGGCGCTCGCGAACACCGCGGCGCTGGGTGCAGCGAAGGTGCCGATGTCGGGCGGAGACGTGGCGGGCGGAACGATCGTGCGCGACGCCGCCGGCGCCCCCGCCGGAGTGTTCAAGGACAACGCGCTGGACCTGGTTAACCGGGCTGTCCCCGAGCCGACCGGCGAGATGCTGGACCGCGCCCTCGAGGCGGCGATGGCCTACGTCGCCGAAAGGGGCGTGACATCCGTCCACAACATGGGCTCGTGGTCGGACCTGGCGACGTTCGATCGGGCCCACCGTGCGCGCGCGCTCCGCACCCGCATCTATGCGGCCGTCCCGCTTTCGACGTGGCCAAGGCTCCGGGATACGGTAGCGGCGCGAGGCCGGGGCGACGCGTGGCTTCGCATTGGCGCGCTCAAGGGCTTCGTCGACGGATCACTGGGCTCGCACACGGCGGCGATGATGGAGCCGTTCACGGATGCTCCGGCGGATAGCGGTCTGCTGGTTAACACGCCGGCGGATCTTTATGGGTGGACTTCCGGCGCTGACAGGGCGGGGCTGCACGTGCTGGTGCACGCGATCGGAGACAGGGCGATCAACATTCAGCTGGACATTTTCGAGCGTGTCACGCGCGAGAACGGCGCGCGCGACCGGCGGTTCCGGATCGAGCACGCCCAGCACATCGCGCCGCGGGACATCCCGCGGTTCGGCCAGCTCGGCGTGATTCCGAGCATGCAGCCGTATCACGCGATCGACGACGGTCGATGGGCGGAGAAGTTCATCGGCTCCGAGCGCGCAAAGACCACCTACGCGTTTCGATCTTTGAACGAAACAGGGGCGCGTCTGGCGTTCGGCAGTGACTGGTTCGTCGCGCCGCCGACGCCGCTCGAGGGGATTTATGCTGCGGTGACGAGGCGAACGCTCGACGACAGGAACCCGGCCGGGTGGGTTCCGGAACAGAAGATCGGTGTCGACGACGCGCTAAGGGCGTACACGACTGGCGGAGCGTACGCTTCGTTCGAGGAGAACGAGAAGGGAATTTTAGCGCCGGGAAAGCTCGCGGATGTCGTGGTCATCGATCGTGACCTGTTCAGGATTTCGCCTGAGACGATCCGGGATGCGCGGGTCAGTTATACGATCGTAGGTGGGCGGGTCATTTATGAGGATCGCCGGGCTACGGGGGCACTGACGGGGGATGCAAGTAACGAGTAAGCAGTGTCCAGTGTTTCAGTGATCAGTGGTTTTCAGTTGCGCCGCACTCGAAACCACTGACCAACTGACTACTCAGGACTGCCTACTCATGACTTGCATCCCCTCGAGGTCGGCTGGTGGGTTGCCTGACCGATGTGCTTACAGCTTTCAACGATCCAGCTAACAAAAAAAGGGGCCGTCGTCAGACGGCCCCTTCTTCCTTCGCTGTCCCTACTCACCCATCGCTATCGTTCCGTCGTCCTCGAAGCCGTACTTCGCCGGCTCCTTGGCGATTCTCGCCGCGGCGATCATCATCGGAACGTATTCGCGGGTTTCCCGGGGAAGCAGGCCGGAGATACGGTAGTAATCCGCATCAGTGCCCTTTTCCTGGCCGGTTACCTGACGCATCAGGCGGCCGACCCGGTTCTCGCCCGTATTGTACGCCGCGGCCGCGAGGTACCACGAGCCGAAGCGGTCGTGCAGGTCACCGAGGTACGAGAGAGCTGCATCCGTCGCCTTGTCCGGATGGTTGCGCTCGTCGACGCGCTTGTTGACCGTCAGGCCATAGCGCTGACCCGTCTCACTGATGAACTGCCAGAGCCCACCGGCTGCCTTTGGCGACCTCGCCGTCGGATTGAACCCGGACTCGATCATCGCGAGATAGATCAGGTCCTGAGGCATTTGCCGCTCGCTGAGCTTCGCCGAGATCATTGGCTCGTACTTCGACTTCCGGTCGAGCCAGATGGCGAACTGCGGCTTCAGCTTCGGGCTGGTGGTGAACTTGGTCACCCACGAGTCCACGCGTGCGTTGTCGATGTTCGCCAGATCCCAGCCCGGCGACGTCGCGTCGTCGGTCATGAGAACCTGGTCGAGGACCTTGTTCACGTGCCTGGTCTCCGACGTCGCGCGCGGGATGGTGTAAATCCCAGCGACGACCACGGTGAGGCCGGCAGCGATCTTCCCGGCGAGCCGGGAATTCAAGGCGGTCTTGATTCGGTTCACAACTTCCTCCA
>DASTTD010000193.1:0-2220 GCA_035760325.1 Gemmatimonadaceae bacterium | reverse complement strand
GCCGAACTCGGCGCTTCGGGCTCACCCTTTCAGCGCGCGGCTGGCTGGCGGCTGGCCGGGCGGCAGCTCCCGGGCCCAGTGCGTTTGCGTTTCCGGCTCACTTCGGTCGCCGAGCATCCGTTTGGGCGGATCGGTCGGCGCACGCGCGAGCTCGCCCTGCGGAACGAGCGGCGTCCGCTGGATTAAGAGTTGCACAAGGTAGAAGCCGGCCAAACCGGCTGCGACGCCGACACCGACGGCGGGCAGCAGGTCCTTGGCCCCAAGCTGGCGGCGATAATAGTATTCTGCGCTCACGATGAGGCCTCTACCCGGGGATGCGCGAAAGTTCTCGTAGTCTGCCCCTTCATGTCAACCGGCTCGACACTCGTATGCGGCGACTTCTTCTACTCGTAGCACCAGCGGTTCTCGCCTGCGGCGGCGGTGATGGCGGCTCAGCCCCCGATCGCAACACCATCATCGATTCGCGCGACACGTATGATCCGCGCTCAATGGACCCCGCACTGTCCACCGATGTTCCAACCGGGCGCGCGGTCGCGTATCTCTTCGATGGGCTTACCAGATTCACTCCGGATGCCCGGATCGTTCCGGGGCTCGCGAAATCGTGGGACATCAGTCCCGATGGTCTGACATACACCTTCCATTTACGTAACGGGGTGAAGTTTCACGACGGCCGCCCGTTCTCGGCTAAGAATGTGATCGCGAGCTTCCAGCGCGTCCTCGACCCGGCGACCAAAGGGGGACGCGGCTGGCCGCTTTATCCCATTCGGGGGGCGGAGGACTACGCCGCCGGCAGAGGCAAGACTATCTCCGGACTCGGCAGCCCAAATGATTCGACGGTCGTGATCACGCTCAAGCAGCCCCTCGCCATCTTCCCCAAGCTGCTGGCAATGCCGGTCGCGTCCATAGTTCCTGACAATCCCGCCTCGGACTTCGGTCAGAAGCCAATCGGAACCGGACCGTGGAAGTTCGTCGAATGGCGCCACGACGATTACCTGAAGTTCGCCGCGAACCCCGAGTACTTCGACGGCCCGCCCAAAACGGACTCCCTCACGGCGCGCATCATTCCCGAACGGAGCACCGCCACCGCCGAGTTCGAGTCCGGCAACGTCGATGTGCTCAACGTCAGCGAGCAGGAGTCGCGAACCTGGGAAGCGGATCCCGACAAGCAGAAGCTGCTGCAATCCGCGGCAGCACTGCGCTTCTGGTACGTCGCCATCAACGTGACGCGCGGACCCCTGAAAGATGTGCGGGTGCGACAGGCGCTCAATCACGCCGTCAATGTTCCGGTGATGCTCCAGCAGGTGATGGGTGGTCGAGGCAGCGCGGCGGCGGGGGTGATTCCACCCAGCCTGGGCGGTGCGGACACGACGAGGCGAGGCTACGCCTACGACGTCGCGAAGGCGAAACAGCTCCTCGCTCAGGCCGGCCATCCGAACGGGATCGACCTGGAATTATGGTCGGCCACCACCGACGCGTCACCGCGGATCGCCCAGACGATTCAGGCCAACCTCGCCGAAGCCGGCATCCGGGTGAAGCTGGTTCCACGCGAGGCGTCGTCCATGCGCGAGGCGTCGCGCAAGGGCGAGACGGATCTCGCCCTCAAGGAGTGGTGGGCCGACTATCCGGACGCCGAGAACTTTCTGTTCCCGCTCCTGCACAGCCGGAACAAGGGCGTGGGCGGCAACGTGTCGTTCTGGAGCAACCCCGAGTTCGACCGCATCGTCGACGGTGCACACCGCGAGCAGGATGAGGTGAAGCGAAACGCGCTCTATACTCAGGCCGACCAGATCGCCTTCAACCAAGCGCCGATGCTCTTTCTCTTCTTCTACAAGGATCTCTACGCCGTGCAGCCCTGGATCGAGGGGTTTACCGTTCCCGCCGTCTTCAGCGGCCAGCGCTGGACCGATGTGACCATCCAGAAGTAGCACGTGTTCGCGTTCATAGTCCGGCGACTCGCGCTCTCCATTCCGACTTTGTTCGGAGTGCTGGTCGTCGTCTTCCTGCTCCTCTATGTCGCGCCGGGCGATCCGGTACAGGAAATGGTCGGCGAGCGCGCCGACGCCGAGACGATCGCCAGGCTGCGCAAGGAGCTGAAGCTCGACGAGCCGCTGATCAGGCAGTTCACGCATTACACCAGCGGCGTGCTGAAGGGAGATTTCGGGAACTCGTACATCACCCAGCGCCCGATCATTCAGGACATCCGCGAGCGCTTTCCCAAAA
>DASTTD010000192.1:0-5092 GCA_035760325.1 Gemmatimonadaceae bacterium | reverse complement strand
GTCCCGAGCCATGCATCTCTGGCTGGGAGGCGGGATGGGTTTGCGGAGCGACTACGCTCGCTCGGGCGGAGCCCCAAAGCGCGCGACCGCCCGCTCCGCGGGGAGGTCGCTGGGTCTCCTGGTCGCTCGCTGAAAGTCGCTACGCAGCACCCACACCCTGATTCCCTCCACACGCCGCGCCCAGGATAGACGTTCGCACAGTTCCACTCGCACGATCGTTACGAAGACGTACGTGACAGGGACATGCGCGCAAGCCAAGGTTGCGCAGTCAGTTGCGATACTGTGTGGGGAGAGGCTGGGCGTCCGCCTAGGCGGCGCCTCGCGTAGCAAGAGACTCGCCCGACGTGGAGCCACAAGCATTCGAAGGGGGCGAGGCTCGCAGCGTGTAAGCGAGCTAGCCGCCGTAGCGGACCCCCAGCCTCTCCTCCGCGCAGAGATCTCCAACGGACGAAACGGGATTGCGAGGCTAGTCCTTGTAAGGATCGTACTCGTTCTCGCCGGCCATGACGACGATGATTGGCTTGAGCGTGTGCAGGACACGCACGGTAGAGCCTTGAGCAGCGAGAACGTCGGGAAGCCTGCGATACGCGTGCGGCGCTTCGTCGAGACCTCCGCCGCGAAGAATCACGCCTTTCGGCCCGAGCCACTCATTCACCATCTCCCAGGACACTTTTCCGGGAGCGACGATGCGTGCCTTTGCGCCCCACCCCTTCCTTTTGCCTCTCGCTTCCGTGCGCGACATCACCCGCCCGGCCCCATGCACCGTCGACCATAGTGCTGCCTCGGACCGCTCTGGTGAATCCATCGTGCCCTCCAGGATGACGGCATCGTCCCCCATCGAGCCTCCGACGAAGCCGCGCTGATTCGGATAGGCGGGTGTCGCTCCTTTCCGCACGACGATGAGCTCCTCGCCGCCGTGGATCTCCTTCCACGCGAAGTTGTGGTGATTGTGAACGATGTCGATCTCTTTCCCGCCAAGAATGGACACGGTCTTTCGCGCGACCCACTCGCGTCCCGCGTAGGCGTAGCGCCCGCCGAGGTTCATCAGCGCCCAGTACTCCTCGCCCATGGGGCTCGCGAGATCGAGCAGCGCCTCTCTCTCCGGCACGCGGCTGCCCCACCTCTGATTCTGCGAAAGCGCCAGGAAACCGGACGCGACGGTGTGACCGAATCCGCGCGACCCGAAGTGGACACCCACCCAGACCCGCCCAGTCTCGTCACTGAACACGTCGACGTAGTGATTTCCCGCGCCGACCGTACCCAGCTGGTCGCGCGCCTTTTCACGGAGCGGATTTTCGATTCCGGGGTCGAGCGCTTTCCACGCGTCGTCCCTGAACAGCGCGTCATCGTGCGGCGCATCACCCGAGCGGTTCGACAGCCCCACGCCGAATGAGATGCTGCGCTGGATCTCATTCGCCAGCTCTTCCAGCTCCGGGCGCGAATAATCATGGATGAAGCGATCCGTCAGGATTGCGGCGTTGCCACAGGCGATGTCGAATCCGACTCCGACGACCGACACCTGATTCCGGTACGCGGCGACGCCGCCGATCGGCATCACGTACCCGACGTGGCCATCAGCCATCAGCGCCACCCGCTCGGCCCGCGATGCCACGTCGGCCAGCTGGGCGATCGTCTTCTCGTCGTGAGTGCCAAAGATGTTCAGAGCGGCATCATCGCGAGGTGGAGTCGTAGATCCCGCGGGTTGGGAAGACGGATTGCGACCAGCCAGACTCGCGCTACTCGGTTGCGGATTTTCTGTCATGGGCCTGGTCGCTGCTCACGGTTTTTACCGTCTTGATGTTGACGAACTCGCGGATGCCGAATTCCCCGAGCTCGCGGCCAAAACCCGAGCTCTTGACTCCACCGAACGGCAATCTCGGATCCGAGGCAACCATGCCGTTGATGAAGAGAAGTCCTGACTCGATCTCTTCCACGAAACGGGTCTCTTCACTCGCGTCGCGCGTCCAGGCCGACGCGCCGAGTCCGAAGCGCGTGCCGTTGGCGAGCGCGATCGCGTCGTCGAGGTCGCCGGCCCTGAAGACGGACGCGACAGGGCCGAACAGCTCCTCCTGCGCCGCTGGGCTGTCGGCAGCTATATCGACCAGGACGGTCGGGGCGTAGAAAAATCCGTCTCCCTCGAGGCGCCTCCCTCCGGTCAGGACTTTCGCGCCCGCCGACACCGATTTACGCACCTGTGCATCGAGCTCGTCACGAATTCCGGAGGTCGCGAGCGGTCCGAGCTCGACACTTTCGTCCATGGGATCGCCGATCCGTATTGCGCTCACGCGCTCCACGAACCGCTCGATGAAAGCGTCGTAAATATCTCCGTGCACGATGAAGCGCTTGGCGGCGATGCACGACTGTCCGTTGTTGATCATCCTCGCCGTGACGGCGGTGGAGACACCGGCATCCAGATCGGCGCTCGGCATCACGACGAACGGATCGCTCCCGCCGAGCTCGACTACGCACTTCTTGAGATGCTTCCCCGCGGCTGCGGCAACCGAGCGGCCCGCGCCTTCGCTGCCCGTCAGCGTTACCGCCGCAACGCGCGGATCGGCGATGATGTTCTCCACTGCATCGGGTCCGACCAGCAGCGTCTGAAAAACACCTTCCCCGAATCCGGCGCGACGAAGTATGTCCTCGATCGCGAGGGCGCATTGCGGGACGTTCGACGCGTGCTTGAGGAGGCCGACATTTCCCGCCATGAGCGCCGGCGCGGCGAATCGAAACACCTGCCAGAAGGGAAAATTCCACGGCATGATCGCCAGGACGACGCCCATCGGCTGAAATGCCACCCAGCTTTCGCCTCCCTCGGTCCGGACAGGCTGATCAGCGAGGAAATGCCCGGCGTTTTCGGCGTAGTACCTGCATGCGGTAGCGCATTTCTCCGCTTCGGCGATCGCGGCGGCGATCGGCTTGCCCATCTCGATCGTCATCAGCGTGCCGAGCTGATGCGCTTCCGCCTCGAGAATCTCCGCAGCGCGGATCATGCAGCGGGCACGCTCGGTAAAGGAAGTACGGCGGTGCGATAGCGCCGCATCGCCCGCTCCAGCGAGGCAGCGCTCGACGCGTTGCTTCGAGAACGCCTCGAACGTCCTGACAGTTTTCCCGGTCGCGGGATTGGTAGTCGCGATCGCCACGACCTCAAGTTAACCGCTTACATTTTTTCCATGCCCACTTACCTCTCCCGCCTGTTCCTCGTCGTGCTCGCGGCGGTCGCCGGAATCGATACGGCCTGCGCGCAACCCGCTACTTCGACCCCCGCTCTCGTCGCGCCCCCCGTGGACCGCGAATTCAGGGCGGTATGGGTCGCGTCCGTCAGCAACATCGACTGGCCGTCAAAACCCGGCCTGTCGACCAGAGAGCAGCAGGACGAGCTGATCGAGCTGCTCGATCGTGCTGCGGCGGTGAGGCTGAATGCCGTCATTCTGCAAGTGAGACCCGGGGCCGACGCGCTCTACGCATCGCCGCACGAGCCGTGGTCGGAATATCTCACCGGAGAGATGGGCAAGGCGCCGGATCCCTACTACGATCCGCTCGAGTTCGCCGTGAACGAAGCGCACCGCCGTGGCCTCGAGCTGCATGCGTGGTTCAACCCGTATCGCGCACGTCATCCATCGGCGAAGTCCACGCCGACAGCGGATCACATCAGCCGCACGCATCCGGCTCTGGTAAAGACGTATGGGCGGCACCTCTGGATGGATCCGGGCGAGCGCGCGATCCGCGAGCATTCCATCAAGGTCGTGCTGGATGTCGTCAAGCGGTACGACATCGACGGCGTCCACATCGATGACTACTTCTATCCCTACAAGGAAAAGGATCGCCGTGGAAACGTCATCGACTTTCCCGATGGCCCGAGCTGGCGCCGGTATGTGCGATCGGGCGGGAGACTGTCGCGCGATGATTGGCGCCGCGCCAACGTCGACAGCCTGGTTCATCAGGTTTATCGAGGGATCAAGGCATCGAAGCCGTGGGTCAGATTCGGAATAAGTCCGTTCGGCGTCTGGCGTCCGGGCTACCCGCCAACGATCGGAGGACTCGACTCCTATTCGGAGCTCTATGGAGACTCACGTAAATGGGTCAACAACGGCTGGGGCGACTACTTCACGCCGCAGCTCTACTGGCCAATCGACCGTGAGGACCTGAGCTATCCCGTTCTGCTTCGATGGTGGGTGGAGCAGAACAAAACCGGGCGCCACATCTGGCCCGGTAACTACAGTAACAAGGTCGGCACTGGAGGTACGAGCTGGGAATCACGGGAGATTCTCGACCAGATCGCGGCAACTCGCGCCGAGCGTGGCGCAACGGGCAACGTCTTCTTCAGCATGCGCTCATTCATGAACGGCTCTACCGGGCTTCCAGAGCGCATGGCATCGGGACCGTACGCCAGCAAAGCCCTGGTTCCGGTTTCTCCGTGGCTCGACAGCATCCCACCTCAGATGCCTGCTGTTCGCACCGGCCGCGACGCGGGAACCGGCGCGGTGACACTGAGTCTCACGCCGCAAGGCACCGAGCCGACGTGGCTCTGGGTCATCCGCTCGCGCGCCGGAACACAGTGGACGACGGATATCGTGCCCGGATTCCAGAGGTCGTACGCATTTCCGGTCAGCTCGACCTTGCCGGATGCAGTCGTGGTGACCGCGGTGGATCGTACCGGCAACGAGAGCGCGCCAGTAATCGCGGGAGTTGCGCCTCCGCGCTGAGATCTTCACGCGCGGGAGCCAGGGTGGGGGTGCTGCTACGCGACTACGCTCTCCGCGCCCGTAAGCGGGCACCCGGGAGCACCAAAGCGCGCGATGGTCCGCTCCGCGGACGATCGCTGGGTCTCCTGGTCGCTCGCTGAAAGTCGCTTGCGCAGCACCCCCACACTGACTCCCTCCCACAGGATTCCGATCGCGCACTCGCACGATTCCACTGCACGCTCGTGACGCGGACGTAGTCGCACGGACATGCGCAACCTGCGGTTGCGCTGCGGTTGCGATACTGTGTCGGGAGAGGCTGGGTGTCCGCTTAGGCGGCGTCTCGCGTAGCAAGAGACTCGCCGACACGAGCCTTCGAGTTGAGAGAAGCTCTCAGCTCACAATCCGGAGTA